>MFMT01000001.1 GCA_001783565.1 Candidatus Kaiserbacteria bacterium RIFOXYD1_FULL_42_15
CAGAGACCTCTAACTTGTAAACAAAGTGTAGCCGATAGCATTACCGAACCATACACTACCAACAAATTCAAATATTTTACTCAAACAAGTGTGATAACCTTAATTTATCTATAAAATGCGAACTAGTATTTTCATATTTATATTTGTCTTTAGTATTTTGGCAATTTTCTATTTCCTTTTTTCACACTCCGACTTATCTTCAGAGACATTCATCGCTAGCATTGATTCCTCTTCGGGTGAATTTTTGGAAACAACACTTTCGAGTACAGAACCCGTCAAGGAGCCGGTAAAGCATCTACCTTATATCAAAGTATACACACCCGACCCACCACAGTTGCGTACTTACGTCGAAATTACCACCGGGTGCACTACTGTTGTAGATGCGACCTGTGTTAAAGTTTTTGCAACCACTAGTACTAATAGTGCGGTTCGGGCAAAACTACGTGTCGGGTCTGTCTTTTTTGTAGACCAGACAGTCACTGCCCCTGATGGAACAATTTGGTACAGTGTCTTTTTTGATGAATCACTTCGCTTTTCGGACAGATTAACACTACCGTGGTTCATCCAGTCATCAGCCGGTGAGATATTTTCAGATATAGGTGAACTCGACGCCAACGCCTCGACCACACCAAGCACAAAACGGCTCTTGGTCGATCGAGGCGACCAGATGTTGTATGCCTATGACGGCGATACTCTTTTTATGGAGACACCAGTATCAACCGGCCTCCTCCTCACTCCCACACCCCGCGGCACTTTTACAGTTTTTATGAAAACCCCAACCCGCTACATGCAGGGCCCAATTCCTGGTATTAGCGATCAATATTATGATCTCCCCGGCGTCCCTTGGAATCTTTATTTTACAAAACAGGGTGCTGTGATTCACGGCGCTTACTGGCACAATTCATTTGGTAAGACGTGGTCACATGGTTGCGTCAATCTCCCTCCCGACATCGCCAAAAAAATATACCTCTGGGCTGATATAGGAATGACAGTGACGATTCGTGACTAAAACTAATAAATCTCACTCTGGTTTTCTTGAGTAAATACTTCATAAGAAACCACCTCGTTATCCTTGGCAAAGACATAAGGTAGCTGTTTGTGAGTAAAAGCCACAATCTCCGCTGTATTAGCATCGGCCCATTTTTTCCAAATTTTACCAATATGTTTTAGCTCGTCCTTTGTGAGCAAGTCTAGTTTGATTTTTTGGGAGGCACGGGTTTCTTCTATCTCGTACATGTGATAGTCGTCACGTATTACTTGTATTATATTCAACTCACCCTGTTGCTCCATTTCGTCTAGTAATCGAAAGTAGGCATCTGATACCGGACCAAAATCAACCTTACGATACATCATGCCACTCATGCTTTCATGATGCAGGTAGTACCAAGAAAAGTCGGCCAGATACAAAAGTTTGGCCAGTTTAGTCTTCTTAAGGACCTGTTCGTCATTTTTAGCTTCACGCAAAAAAGCCAACAGCATTTGCTTGTACTTTGATAGATTTGAAGTCTGAACTCGCAATAGTTCATCTAATGTGATGCCAAAAAAATGCACGATAGCCACAGCTTCACTGAGGGATAGCTCCTTGGTGCCTTTTTCAACAGCTACATAAGAAGGTCGCGACATTTTAATCATCGTGGCCACCTCCGCCTGAGATAGTCCACGCTGTTCGCGCAAGTCCTTTAGAAAAGAAGAATAGATTGTTGTCATACCAAAATCATACCACACACAGTGTCATATTTATGACACTGTGTGTTGATAATCTGACATAAGGAAGTACGAGCAAACTCATGAATCTGTGCCATTTGCCATATATCATCAAGTGAGTTAAATTTTAAATAGATTGAAAAGAGCGAGGGAGGAAGACGACATGAGTAAAAACTTACCAACCTATGCCCCGCCGAATCTCAACAAAGAACGGCTGGAGGTGGAATTATTGACACAGTACCCCAGTCATAAAGGCAATGAACGACTTCTCTGCGAATTGGTCGAGGAATACACTCGACTCTGGCGTCTGGTCTTGAGCTACCCTGAACGACGGGTTGTCGCACCGGGGCCAATTATGGCTGTGCAACGGATACATTGGTACTACAGTCGTGAGCAATATTTCAAAGATTGCATGGACTACTTCAACAAGTTCATACCGCCGATACTGCTCGCCTGGAAAGGGGTGACAGACCACCTCGGTGTCCACGACACCGTCACTGTCTACCATGATCTTTACAAAGCCGACCCACCGAGAGCATGGGCCGACATGACTTCTCTTTACGCCATCAGAAAAAATAACCTGCGCTTGGTGTAAATGGAATCAGTCCAACTCGGTCCAGCACTGCACGGCCCAACTTCTTTGTCTGACAGGTAGAGGATTCTTTTTCAGGAATCCCCCACCCGTCAGACTTTTTTGTTTATTATTAACAAATCAGCCACTCACAAATATCACAAAAAAAAACAAAGGAAAGGTGGCGCCCATTCACCACAAAAACATTCCCACAAGCACCCAACAGCAATATTTGAAATTGCTGAATGGGTTTATAAGTTAAATTCCAGCATAGATAACGACCACCCCATTTCCCCGGCGAACTACACCACAAGTTTCTGGGTTTTATTGTTTACGTCGTCTTTTCTACCTTTTCTACACAAATTCTAGAAATAACGGGCGTATCCCCATATATACTTTCTTTAAATTTTGTTGCCTTGGAGGCATATTATGTAAGTAAAAAATATTTTAGGGGAATTTTTAGCGCATTTGCCTCTTCATTATACTCTAAATTACCTTCTTCAGACAAAATAATACTGTATGCTGGTGTAACTTTTTGAGAAGTCTTTACCACCTGCCTGTACTCAGTCTTATTACTACCAACCTCAATGACTATTTTTTTATCACCAACTCCAACAATAAAATCAGCGCCACCTTGAGCACCATCGTAGGTTAAAGAATACATCGGTTTTTTATCAAAAATTCGATATAAATACATAGACACTAGATCTTCTAATAATTTACCCCGAGCATTTTGTTCAGTTATCGTATTACCTATAGTTTTGTAATACATTGCTCGGAAGGCCGGTGATGAAAATAAATATTTCGATGGTTTCTGGGTAACCTGCTTGAAGTGTGAACCATGTGGATATATTCGATGCAAAACCTCCGCTTCTTCTAGCACAGAAAATATCTCTGAGACCTTTGGGCGTGATATACCAAACTTTGTAGCCATAGTAGAAAAATTCAAAGCGTCCATATCAGCAATAGCATATAAAATTGCAGGTATCTTACTTATGATGTCTCGTGTCATGGACTGCATTTGAGGAATATCCTTATTCACTACTCGATCTAAAGATTTATGTATTTGATCATACACAATAGCTTCATTATCAAGGGCAATCATAAAAGGTAACGAGCCGTAGTGTAAATAACTCTCAAACTCTAATCTGCCTATGTCTAAATAGTATCTATCAATCTTACTTTGCAATAATGATATAGACGTAAATGCTTCTAAGGCAGTACCAGCTTCAAATACAGCCTCTCTCAAATCTTTTGCCAAACCCTTTATCTCAACTTTCTGCTTTTTTATTTTTATGAACTCAGTAAATGACAGCGGGTACATTTTTTCAAAAATAGCTCTACGGGCGACATCTGAATTTGTATTGACTAAAACGGCTGCTGAACCAGTCGAAAATATAAATACATTATCAGCACGATCATACAAAGCTTTTAGTGTTACACCCCATTTACTATCGTACTGAACTTCGTCCAAGAACAACAAAAGCGGCTTGTCCAAATTTGAAAGCGGTCTATTAATAACTTCCTCAAATACTGACAGGATTTCAGATAGGTTACTCCCCAATGTTTCTACAATTTCATCAACTGGCAGAATAAGCGAATAGGCATCAATATTTTTCTTAGCGTGATAAAGCTGGTACATAACAGTTGTCTTACCAGCACCACGTAGACCAGTGAGAGCTATCCAACGATATGCCTTATTTCCTTCTAAGAATTTATCCAAATGCGCTTGTAGACGAAGAAAAATATTACGATTTAATCGCTTCTTATTATGAGCATCAAAAACATACCCCTGAGCGCGAAAATCAGCTTGGGCTACTTGGTCACTTATATACTCTTTTATTTTATCTTTGTTTGCAGACATATGATTTAGTGTTAACTACATCTTACACCAAACTACACTTTAGTGTCAAGTGTGCTTCGCACTGAAGTTATTACCGTATAATACGTTGACGATGAAGGGTAAACTGGGGTATTTGTTGTTTCAACTTTTCAATTTTAAGCCATTATTTTAGAATTAAATGAAAACTAGCATAGACGAAATACAAGCAAAGCCATAAATTAAACCTCCACCCCCCCTTCACCACAAAAACATCCCCACAAGCAACCAACAACAATATTTAGAATTGTTGAATGGGTTTATAGGGTAAATACTTAGTTAAATTCGAGTTTTAATAGTGGCTGACACCATTCATTTCATTTTACAACAATTTTTTATCAAACACTTCTTCAAATTTTTCTCGCAAAGCACTATTTACTTGTCCCTCATTGAAGAAAGGTAAGCCAATCAAACGAAAATCTTTATTTTCTATCTTCAAATCAACTGTATGGCTTTTCTCAATTTCAATCAAGAATTTCTGCTTCCAACCTTCTTTTGATTGCTCAAAGGTATTTTGCGCGTCCAAAAACTGATCGCCTTTTGGCTCAACAAAGATTTGATACATAACTTCTTGCTTTGTTTTCTTCTCGGTCAAAAACAAAACGAAATCTGGATAAAACGGCTCACCGTTTTCAAAACTGTAAATTTTGAAAAACTGCTCATTGCGAAGCAATGCAATGTCTTGATATTTTTTCTTCAACTTTGTTATTGCATCATCAATAAAGCGCAAAAAAGATTCTTCTTCGCTCGTTCCCCAGATTTCGTTTTGAGCAAACCAATCCCGAGAAGAAAAATCAAAATCTCGCATATTTTGCGCTCGCGGACTTTCACTATCAAGTTGTAATACTTTATCGTTTTCAAATATTTTTTGAATCAAATGGGCCTTAAATTCTTTTGTCCCATAGTATTCCTTTTTCTCTTTGCCGGCAATTTCCAGCACTTTATCAATCACAAATTCGGCAATATTCAATTTTTCAACTTGCAAAAGATTTTCCACCTGCTCAGTTGTACCTTTCACCTTAATTTTGATTCCGCCAAGATATTTTTCATTTGAAATAAAATCTTTTGCTGACTCTATATTGCCGAATATCTTTTTTAGCTCATCAAATCGCCCAGCAGGTATTCTTGCTAAAGCGGTGCGGATAATATGCGTTCCCAAGTCAGCAATTTTAAAATCTCGAATTTCTATTTTTGCCTTTATTCCAGCACCAGCACCCGCAACAAACAAATCTTTTTCTATTGCTTCTCGTGTTGGTAATTGAAAAATATTTATTTCCGCATTGTGGTCAAATTCCGCTTTGGCGTCCGAAAGTGCAAAAACATCCTTGCCCAAATTTTCCTTGCGAGAATTTAAGAAAATATAACCTTTCTTCCAAAAATCACTATTTTTAAAATCACTTTTGATCTTAATTTCTTTCTGTACTGTGCGCGACGGCATAATACCCTCACGAACCAAAACACTTTCCAATTCTTGAATATAGCGGGGATTAGTTACGCTGTGATAATAAAGCTGTTCCAAAATCCGAAGTTCATTTTGTGTGTCAGTATCAAATTTCCTTCTGTATGCGTCCGTAAATTCGCCTAGCGTAAACGGATAATATCTCGCACCTCGTCCAATAAGCTGTGCCTCTTGCACCGTTGTTTTACCCGGCTTGTTGCTTTTGGCATCGCGGCTGTTATAAAGGCGGACAATATCAAAGAGATTCAAAACATCCCAGCCCTCGTTCAATTTTTCTGTGGCAAAAATAGCGCGAATTTCATTATTCTGATCTTCCAACGAATTAAGTAAAATTTGCTTTTGCTCTAAATCCTTATCTTCATCAACAGTCAAACACTTTTCAGGCGCAAAATCACTTTTAATTTCTAACACTAAATCCGCCAAGGATATTTTTTGCTCATTGAAAAATTGAAATGCTTTTTGCAATGTTGCGTTTTTAATGGCTGTTTGCTGTTTTAGGTGTTTTTCGCCAAGTTCAGAAATAAGTTTATGAAAAGAATCTTTGAAAATACTTGAAACGACAATCTGCGGATTATGTTCTTTTGATATTCCTTCTTTGGGGATACTAACTCTATTCGCCTTAAACATAACAACGGGTTTCAAAGCGATTTTGTGTTTTTCCGCCACTTTTCGGCGATATTGCGAGATAATCACCGCCGAAAGGGCGCGTTCCATAAGCGGCGCGTTAATTTGCAAAGTCCGCACATCTTTTGAAAATCCGTCCAAACGGTATTCTTTCAGATCATAGCGATAAATCGCTTTATCTTTGTATTTTTCCAAAATTTCCGGATATTCCTGTTCCAAGCGAGCCGTTGCCGTAAACTCCAAAAGCACATTTTCTTTTTGGCTATTGGCGTTCAAAATCCGCACCACTGTATTTTCCCAATTTCGGCGGTCATCTTCTTCGGTTTTACTGAGTTTACTGTTTGTTTCCGCTGACAAGTTGTGCGCTTCATCCGCAATCAAAACAATTTTCTTGTCCGCAAAATCTTCATATGTCAAAACATTTTCGTGAGCGAAATTAAAGCGAGAATGCAAAAGCGCAGTAGTGGAAAAAATAATGTTTATATCATCATCATTTACGCCTTCAAAATTGCCCACTTCCTTGATTTTAATTTCCCTTCCTCCGGTCGTGATTTTATCGGCGAACAAATATTTTTTGGAATTCGGATCAAGAAAATTGGCTTTGGTTTTTTGGATAATGTTTCCCAGACGAGTAAAGAAAATAAAATTGCGGTAGCCCTTTTGATATAAATATAGAATGTTCGCCGCCATGATGAGCGTTTTGCCCGAGCCGGTCGCCATATTGAACATCAAATGAATCGGCTTATGTTTCTGATGATATTCTTCGCAATAATAATAAAATCGCCCCAACGCTTCTTTTTGATATTCGCGCCATGGAAAAGCCGGATTGAGATTTTTCAAAATCTCCGTTTTTTCAGTCGCCTTAGTTTTGAAAACATCAGCACCGGCAAAGTTTTTATATGAGTTAAATTCGTTGTAGAGCATAATTAAATTTTATGAATTGACCTATTATATTTGGGTGAATGTGATTTATATCCCCTGGCAATTTCAAAATTTTCGGTCGATATTTCTAAACTTTGTATTTTATCTAAAAGAAAATTTCTCCAATCTGGTAAATTACCCGATTGACTATATCCATCAAATTGATACGCATCTAAATTTTTATTTCCGGCTGTACTGATGTAGATAGCATGTGGAGCTGCTCTTCTTATTGGTTGGTTTTCGTAACTGAAATTAACTAATCTTCTATTATCTATTGCTTCAATTAAAATTTGCTCGTTATTCATATAGCTTATTTATTTGCTACCGCACCAACAATTTCCGCAATATCTTTTAAAACTTTCTTACTAAGTACGGGCTCTTTCCCAGATGAACCTACTGGGGCACATAATATGTCAGTAGTTTTTTCAATAAATTTGGTTTTTATCGTCTGATCTTCTGCTAAATTATTTAAAATATTATTAAAAGTTTGCGCAAGTGTTTTCCTGTTTCCATAATCATTTTTTAGTCTAGATGCTTCAGTAAATTGAGCTATACAAAACCATACCCCTGATATTAAAATAATATCTATAGCATAATATGTAATTCTTTCTAACCACGGTTTTCCTGAAACAAGAAAAATGGAAAATACTGCATAAATAATCAACAATCCAGAAGCCACACACAAAGAAATTAGCCAAATTTTTTGTTCATCTTTATTTATCTGTTCTTGCTCACTGAAAGCTTCCGCTAATTTTTTAAGTTCTTTTCTGTCTAGCTGATCTTGTTTATCCTCTAAATCAGACTCTAAGGAGTCTATCTTAGAATTTAAGACTACCTTTTCATTCTTATGTAGTTCTTCCTTTGCAGAGTCTTGAGTTTTCTGTTCTAGTTCTTTTGTTTCTAAAATATTTTTATTTTGTGATTTTTCATTTTTTAAATCATCTGAAAGTCTTCCAACTTCCAAATTAAGTTCAGAAATCTTCGCATTAAGCTCTTCAATTTTTGCTTGTTGTTTACTGCCCATAGAATTCTTTGTTTAACCTAACATCCTCTTTGCTTACTCCATATTCTTTATCCTCAATTTCGCTCAAATTTACATAAAGCTGATTTTTATCCAAACACTCAATCAAAAATTTCTTTTGATCAGCAATAGATAAATCCACAAAATCTTTTACATTTGCGTCAATCGTTTTCGGATCCACCTTGTAGCTCAAAAAAGCGGTTTCTTTCATCTCGTCCCAGAGCTTCGCGAGTTCTTTACTGGTTTTCGCTTTCGTAATTTTTTCTATCCATTCCTCGTTCCATTTAGCAAGTTCCATATACACGAAATCACCGCCACCCTGCCAGTTAACAATTTTTGATATTCCAGTTTGATCACCCTGAATTACATTTTTTAATCTAGACTCCGGTAAATCGTGGATATAATTCATTTGCTCAATACCAATATATTGCCGGTCTATTTTATGGGCAACCGCAAGAGTAGTGCCGGCGCCCGCAAAAAAATCGAGAACAATGTCATTCTTATTTGATCCCAAGTCAATAATACGACGGATTAATCTTTCTGGTTTTTTACCTCCTTTTAAAACAACGCCTCCCTCACTTGCAATACCTTCCCAGCTAATATCTGACCATATGTTTGTTAATTGAATAGAGGACGTAAGCTCTCCATCAAGATTTCTAACTTTTTTTGAATAAAAAGCTATTTCCTGACCATTTAATAAATACCTATCGCCAATTTTCTGGTCTCTCTTCACTACATAAACCTGATTCTTGTTATTTTTGGATTCCATGGCAATGCCAACAGTATCTTTCCCCGCATCTCCTATCGCCGTGAGTCTGAATACGGACTCCGCATTTATTAATGCAAAATCCGCCACCTTCGCATTTAATTCGTATTTCCCTAATTTTATTTTAGCTTCTTTTACTGAAGAAAACCCATTTTTATTTGAAACGTGTTCGGAGAGATCTATTATTTTCCATTTTGTCGGATCATCCTGCTTGTTTATAATGTAAGAAGAATAATTGTCGTCATAATCTGTCTTAATGTATTGAGAATTGTATGTCCAACTACCTTTCTCTTTTCCATAAATTAAAATATATTCAGCTACTTCAAATACACCGGGATTAACTGTTTGAAATCCGGATGGAGATTTTGTCCTAACAGTAATTTTGTTTATAAAATTTTCTGGACCAAACACTGCATCCAGTAAAAGCCTTAGATTACCTTCATTTTTATCGCTGATTTGTACAAAAATTGAACCCTCTGGTAAAAGGAAATTCTTTGCGAGATCAAGTCTGTTCTTCATGAAAGTCAACCATGTGGATGTCTTAAAACTATCATTATAAAATGTATCTGCATCTTTTCCGTACGGCGGGTCAATGTAAATCAACTTCACTTTTCCGGCGAATTCTTTCTTGAGCGAGGCGAGTGCAAGCAGGTTATTGCCTTTGATAATTAAATTATCTTTAATCGTTCCTTTTTCATCACGATTAAATCCACTCAATTTGTGCTCGCCTTTCTTATCTATCCGTTTTAAATTAGTAAAAACTTTTGCGTCCAGCAAACGGTTGATGTCGTCCGGCGCCAGTGTTTCGTTATAAAAAATCTCATCACGTTTTTGATCTTCTTTTGTCATTCCACCTTCCAAAATACAATCTTTATAAGGCCAAGCCAAAACCACTTCTTTGCTTTCGCTCACATATTCATCGCCGACAGTTAAGCCGATTTTATTTTTGAAAGCAGTGTAAGAATCCGGCAAAAATTGCTTGTTGGATACGAAACGAATAAATTTTTCTTTATCAAAAATCAGCGTCTTTTCTACTTCAAAAAAGAAGTGCTGTTTTGTCGCTTTGTCGGAAAGCAAAAGTTTTAAGAGCGCCGCATCATTCTTGCGTGCCAATTCCTGTGTTTGATTTTTCAAAAGCACACCGTCTTGCGAAACAAGCCGTTCGTCTTTTTTTAATAAGTTCGTAAGTTCTTCGAAGATATCGTTTTTTTGTAGTTTTTTTGTTGCCATAATTTATTTCAAAATTTCATCATTTGTTACCATTTTTCCCTTCATTTTCATTAAAACAGTGTATCACATGGGGGTTTGGGGCGATATGGCATTAAAATGCCATATAAATGACGGCCAGCGACTATTTTCTACTTCTTCCAGTCTTTTGTTTTGAACTCTTTTTTCTTTTCGTCAAAAGTGACCTCTAGCTTCTGGCGTTCGCGCCACGCTAGGGTTTTGACGATTTCTTTGGGAACGTTAATTGTAAAACTGTGTGAACCGGTCCTGGTAAGCTTTCGGATAAACTTTTTGATCATATCCCTATATCTTACCACGCAATTACGCTCGCAATTGCGCACATAGTTAAAGCACCCATTCACATCCATACAAAAACAGGCAGTCATGACCGCCTGCTTTTATTACCATAAAATCTGCGGGGTCCGACCCCGCAGATTAGAAATTTACTTTACTTCTTTTTGGATTTGGCGACTTTTTTTGTAACGGCTTTTTTGGAAACTTTTTTGACTGCAACCTTTTTTTCAGATTTTACTGGTATTACTAAATTGACTTCTTCGGTAGCGACCACTGGGGTCATGCTTTTCTTGACTGGTTTGGTTGGTGGGTTAATCAGGTCAAGGATACGATCAAGGCGAGATACCATGGTTGCTAGTTGACGCTTTACTTCTATCAGTTCGTTGTTCTCTGCTCCACGTGACGGATCGTGACGTGGTGGTCGCTCGGCTCGGGGTGGTTTTGCGAAATCGGGTCGGTCACTTCTAAAATTATCGGGGCGATGTTCACCAGCTCGGTCATTGTTGCGATTGAACGGCATTGGACCATCAGTCTTTTTTGCAAAGCAATCATTACAGTAAACAGGTCGGTCACCGCTAGGGTGAAAAGGAACTTGGCAAGGTTTGCCACAGTCTGAACAGGTAGCAGAGAACATTTCTGCCGGCTTGTTGTCGCGTCCACCACGATCACTTCCACCACCAAACTTTGGTCGGCCACCAAAGTCATTTCCTCCTTTTCTAAATCCCCCGTCTTTAAAGTTTTTCATGATTGTGATTATGTCATAAAAACTAGAATTTGCAACCGTTTATCTTGAATCGATAGACCAATGGACTGCACTCCCAGTCCTGTTCGTTTATGCCTGTAAGTGGACGACGGTGACGTGGATTGCTTCGCTGTGGCTCGCCTGTCTGCGCAGGCAGGCAAAGACGGGCGGTGACGTGCAAGTGTGGATTGCCACGTTGCGACTCGCAAAGACGAACGAGGACGACATGGATTGCTTCGTCGCAAGCTCCTCGCAAAGACGGTCAGCGTAGCTAACCGTCGACGACTAAAACTAAAGTTTTAGTCGTCTTTGCGAGCCACAGCGAAGCAATCCACGTCGTTGTTCGCGGCCTGCCTGCGCAGGCAGGCCGCGTCAGTCGTCGTACCTCCTCCTTCCTCGCAAAGACGGCTACAAAAAACAGGCGTCACCGCCTGTTATTTGTAAAAAGGTGGTATTTGTATGTGCTCGATTATATCAGCTGGAGCATAGGGGAATATTCACAGAAAATAATTTCTGACTCTTCTTTACCTAGTTTTTCAGCGAAAGCTTTTTTGGCTTCGGCTCGACCACCAATTCTGTCTATTAGTTTACTCTCAAGTGCGCGACTTCCCACCATCGTTGATCCATCAGCCAGTGCGCTCACTTCATCAAAACTTAGATTGCGATTTTCAGCAACGATTTCCACAAAGGAGTTGTGCATAGAGGTCAAGTCGCGCTCAAACAGTTCGCGCTCGTCGTCAGTTAGTGGCTTGTTTGGGTTTCCAGCATCTTTAAATTTCCCGGTTGAAAGAGAGACAAAAGTCAGACCGTCTTCTTTATTCTTGGCTGATTCTTCGACATAAGACATGGTGACGCCGATACTGCCGACCTCGGACATATTCGAAGCAATGATTGTATCGGCGGCACTGGCAACCATGTATCCACCTGATGCACCAATATCACCAATCAAAGCCACTGTAGGCAAAGAGCTGGACTTTATATCCTCAGCAATTGTTTCCGCAGCAACGGGCGTTCCGCCAGGAGAGTTGATTTCAAACATAATTCCTTCAATTCCAAGCTCTTCCTCGGCTGTTTTGATAAAGGAGCGAACAGTAGCGGGTGTTATATATAATTCATCGATAGCGGTGATACCACTAAAAGGTAGGATGATACCTTCAATTGGCATCACGGCAATATTGCATTCACCGTCACTAATCATTCCGAAGCTTGAATAACTGAAATTCACCACGATGATTAACAAAACTATTGTGAAAACAACAGCTCCGACCCGTAATAAGACATTAAGTACCTCGCGTTTAAATGAAATTGGTTGCATGAGTACCAGTGTATCAGAAAAATTACCAGTTTAGGTAGGTGACAGTTAGTTGAAGCACCGTAGCAAACATTACCCAGAGAAGATACGGAATATTCACCAGTGACACCCAAGCAAGGTGTGGGTATATAGCCAAAAGTGACCAGACTAGCGTCCCGAGGACTAGTAGGATATCGACTGCTGCCAATTCATTATTTCGTAAGCCAAACTGAATCGGAGTGAAAGCAAAATTAAATATTAAATTTAGGACAAAGGGTAAGGCAATCAAGTACGACAGTTCACCTTTAAAGACTTTATAAAAAACCATTCCAAAAGATGCAAAAATAATAATATACAAAACGCTCCACACTGGGCCGAATATCCATGCTGGTGGTGCCCAGTTGGGTTTGATAAGTTCCAGGTACCAGATTTTTTCATTCATGACTTATAGTACGGTTTTAGACATGCTATATTCCCTTCTTACCCAAAATCTCAACTTCATGTAGCCATTTTTCACGCCGGGCTGAATCAACTATGTCGCAGGGGCCAAATGGTGTGACGGCTGTTCTAATCCCTGCAAATTCTAAAATGCCATATTGAATTTCATTAGTAAAATCTCCAAAATTCCACCAAGTTTTAAAGGGAGAGTATGAACCGGAAAGAATAATCACTCTGGCGGTTTTTCCTTTAAGATGCTTTTCAAATTTTTTTGTTTCTTTATTAAAATTAAAAGCAAAATCAGGGAGCCAAAATCTATCAAAAAGTCCCTTTAATAATGCTGGCATGGTGCACCACCAATTGGGATAAACAATTACTATATGCTCCGCAACTCGAAATTTATCTTGTAAGTCAAGTAGATCCTGTTCTAAAACTTGAATTTCCTTATAACCCTTATGAAGAATTGGATCAAAATTTAAGTCTCCGATATTAACTCGCACCACTTCGTTTCCGGCACTCTCAGCCCATGATTGGTAGTGATCACATACAGAGCCACTAAACGATTCTTTGTCTGGATGGCCACAGATGACAAGTATTTTTTTGAACATAATATAAAGTATACAACAAAAGAAATAGTACTTAGCTACACTCTGTTAATTACTTTGATTAAAATCAAATTATCTCCTAATACTTCCATTTGAATTGAACTGTCCTTGTGTACCCATTTGCATTTTCATAAGTTTTTCCTTCATCTCCGGACTCATAGCAGATAGAATTTCTTTTTGGTATTTTGGTAATACTTTCATGGCGGCTGCCATCTGATTATTACCGTTAGATTTTAATTCTGCTTGCATTTCTTTGGCAATTTTCTCAAAAGTGACAGGATCCTTTTCCAACATCGCCATAATCATCTCCCTTTGATCGGCTGGGACATTTTTCATTTGTGACTGAATCACTTTCTTTATTGCAAAATTTTTTATTTTTCCAAACATATGGTTAGGATTCTAACATACGACACACATTGTTGCAGAATATTTTACTGTGGACAAATCATGTTTTTAGTGTTATTATTGAAAAGTTAACTTAATTTTCCATTTATGTCGTACCTAATTGACTACGCGATGCAGCTGATTCTGGATTGTATAAAATTCCGATATAATCGAAGGCCGGTACTTTTGGTATATATAATCGTGATTATTGTGGTCGTATATTTCGCATTTTTTAATAACCAAAAAGAACTGGTAGTAACTGAAATAAGCGTCGTTCCTGAAGTAGTCGTCAAATCAATTCACGACCTTGTATCCGGGTCAACCTTTTCTGCCATTGGTGTGGTGGAAGCTATTTCTGAAGTTAGACTGCAGGTTGAGGCGGGCGGGCGGGTTGTTTCTGTTAATTCAACATTAGGTAAGTCAGTGGCCGCTGGAACCATTATTGCTCATATCGAGAATGCCTCACAGAGTGCCTCCCTGCTCCAGGCACAAGGCGCATATGAAGCAGCTCTCGCCGGCGCCGCTCAGAGTGGAGTCGGAGTAAATCAAGCGGGCAATGTTCTTTTATCGGCCAAAAATGCAGCCCTTGGTACGGAAAGGACAGCTTATTCTGTAGTTAGTGATATATTTTACAATAAAGTCAACAATGTCATTGACGACCCGTACATATCTGCACCAACAGTTGTTCTGATTGGTAGTGAGGGGCCGTTCTTGAGGGCAGAATGGAAATCATACAAAAAGATTTTATCCAGATGGCAGATTTCTTCGAGCATGCTTACTGTTGATGGTGATTTAGATACTGCTTTAACTGTAGCCAAAACAAATGTCGTCAGGTTGATAAATATTATCGACATACTTGTTCGGATTTTAAATGACAGCAACCAAGATAAACTGGTCGCAGGTCAAACGGTGGAAGCACAAAAAGCAATTATAATTGCTCAGAGAATAAATTTGAATGCGACACTGTCGTCAATGGAAACTGCCGAGACTGGTCTCAAGAATGCACTCAACACGCAAAAGCAGGCACAGCTGGCCGGGGCATCTGACGGACAATCACTATCTAGTGCACAAGTTAAAATTGCCCTTGGTTCCCTAAGAGCAGCACAAGCGAACTTCGAAAAAACTCTGATTAGAACGCCAATTAGTGGTGTTATTAACGCGCTGTATCTTAAAACAGGAGATTATGTAAATCCGGGTCAAGCGGCGGCCATTATTGCAAATAATAACGGGCTCGAAATAAACACCTCTGTCTCGCTTGAGGATAGTGTCAAATTAAGTGTTGGTAGCGAAGTTGTTATTGATAATGCCACCGCAACTATTAGTGCTATTGGTGGAGCAGTTGACCCAACCACTGGCAAGGTGGCGGTAAAAATTAGTGTCCCCAACAACAGTTTGTTGCAAAATGGTACAACAGTGTCTATTGATTTTAGAATTAATACCACAAATATCACAAACGAAATTTCAGTGCCGCTTTCCGCAGTAAAGTTGACTGGGGCCGGACCGGTTTTATTTACAACTTCATCAACAAGTGCGCTTGTAAGTTTGCCGGTTGTATTGGGTGCTATTAACGGTGAAGATGTGATTATTAAAGAAGGAGTAAGCTCCGACACGGTGATAGTGGTAGATGCCAGAGGCCTAAAAGAAGGACAGCAAGTAAATTTATTAACTAGATAATATGCATTTTCTTTGGCTATTTTTTCTCAGAAAGCGTCAATTTAGTATTCTACTGATGGTCGTTTTAATTGCTTTGGGGACTTATTCTGTTTTTGTCATTCCCAAGGAGTCCGCACCTGAGGTAATAATTCCGATTGGTATTGTGACCACAATTTACCCTGGGGCCTCCTCTTCCGAAATTGAAGAATTAATAACCAATAAACTAGAAGATGCAATTGAAAATGTTGATGATCTGGTTAACCTAACTTCTACTTCGCGAGATGGAATGTCATCCATTATTGCTGAATTTAACGCCAAGGCGGACATTGATAAATCAATTCAAAATTTAAAGGATGCGGTCGATAGGGGTAAAAGTGACCTTCCTACAGATGCTAATGATCCAGTGGTGACTGAGGTAAATTTCGCCGACCAGCCAATTCTTATGCTGGGTGTCTCAGCCAATTTATCACCGGTAGCTTTTACTGAACTTGGCGAGAAACTTGAAGATGAATTTTCAAGTGTTAGTGGAGTGTCTAATGTCATCGTGTCTGGAACCAGAACCAGAATTGTTCAGGTGATTGTAAAAAACGAACTGCTTCGCCTCTACAATCTTGGAATAAATAACATTACCACCGCACTAGCCCAAAGTGACGCCTCATTGCCGGTTGGAACAATATCCACCGCTGGTATTGAGTACGCAGTTCGTTTTGAAGGTAAAGTGTCTGATATTTCAGACATTGAGAATCTACCGATAGGAAGTAAATCTGGTGCGACAGTTTATTTACGAGATGTGGCCACAGTAAATTATGCGGTCGATAAACAATCAACCATTTCAAGAGTTTCTGTCGAGAGTAGTCCGGCTGAGACATCGATGACGCTATCTATTTACAAAAAGTCTGGACTCGATGTCACCACTGTGACCGATGCCGTGTTTATGAAACTAGCTGAATTGCAATCCGAAGATGGTTTGCTACAGGACTCACAGGTTCTAACTGTTTTTGACCAGGGCAAGCAAGTGCGAAAGGACTTGAATAAACTAATTAAGGTTGGTTTCGAAACAGTATTTCTAGTTGTCTTATGTTTACTATTAACTATTGGCTGGCGTGAATCGCTGGTTGCCGCTCTGTCAATTCCTCTTTCATTTGTTATTGCCTTTATTGGACTATATCTATCTGGCAATACTATAAATTTTATTTCGCTATTTTCACTAATTTTAGCAGTCGGTATTTTGGTAGATTCAGGAATTGTAGTCACCGAAGCTATTCACACTCGGGTAAGAAAGTTTGGCGATGTCAACAAAGCCGCTATTGAAGCCATTAGAGAATATGCCTGGCCTCTTATAGGTGGAACGATGACATCAGTGGCAGTTTTCGCTCCACTCTTTTTTCTATCCGGTATTGTCGGTAAGTTTATTGCCTCAATTCCTTTTACAATTATTTTTGTTTTGTCCGCATCAATTTTTGTAGCCCTCGGTATGGTACCTTTGATTGCTATTTATCTCACCAACAACACACATTCCAATCGGTTTGAAGAAATGCAAGAGAGATACACATTAAAAATTCAGTTATGGTATCGGGAAAAGCTAATCACCTTTCTAAAGAATCGTTTCCAGCAGAATATTTTGATTTGGGGTCTGGCGCTGGCTTTGATTATATCTTTTTTTCTTCCTGTTTCGGGAATGCTAAAAGTTATATTTTTTCCACCGGATAATGCAGACTATGTTTTTGTTGAACTTGAAACCAAACAAGGAACACCAGTTACTCAAACAGATTTATTTATTCGGACAGTGGAAGAAATTCTCTATGATAAAGATTGCATTGAATCATTTACCTCGACCGTAGGTTCCGGCTCCTTCTTTACTGGTAGCACTGATTCAGGTGGCAAATTTGGAAATATCACAATCAACCTAAGACCAGAAAGTACACTTTCAAGTGCAGAAATTGCCAAGGAATTACGAGATTTATTCTCAGAAATCAAGGATGTGACAATTTCTGTTTCTGAACAACAAAGCGGACCACCAACTGGAGCGCCAGTATTCATTAAGTTTATTGGTGAAGATTTGGACTCCCTTCTTATTGTTTCTGATCGTGCTGAAAAAATATTAAGTGAAATAGATGGTGCCCGTGATATTGTTTCTAGCACAAAAAGTAACGCCACTGAATTTGTTTTAACTGTTGATAAAGCAAAAGCGAGCGCCCTTGGGGTATCACCGACAGCAGTTGGAGCATTATTGCGTTCGGCCGTTTTTGGAATAAATGCCACCACCATCAGTAGGAGCGGCCAGGACATAGATGTGGTTGTAAAACTTCAGGTTGATAAAGCGTCCACCGACTTTTCTGCCACCCCAGAAATAACTCTTGAGGCGCTACGTAATCTTGAAGTCACTAGTTTTAGTGGTACCAATGTTCCTCTCAGTAGTGTTATCAGTGAGTCACTAGCTCCAGCAAACGCTTCTATTAATCATGAAGACAAAAAAAGAATAGTGTCCGTTTCGGCCTATACCGAGGATAAGGTTGTGGCTGGTGATATTGTTGCTGAATTCAAGAAACACCAAAACGAACTTGAACTACCTAACTCGGTTGCTATAAGTTATGGTGGAGAAACAGAAGATGTTAATGAAACATTTACAGAGATGTTTTTAGCTCTGATTGTTGGATTAATGTTGATGTTAGGTATTTTGGTTTTGTCCTTTAATTCTATTCGCTATTCATTGTATTTACTCTTGGCTGTTCCCTATTCTCTTATCGGAGTATTCTTCGGTTTAGCCGTTACTGGTTTAGCACTTTCATTTACTTCACTCTTGGGTGTAATTGCTTTATCTGGAGTAATAATTAACCATGCCATTATCCTTCTAGACTCGCTAATAACGCACAAGGCATCAACTACTGGCTCAACTACTCTTATTGAGCAGGTGGCTGACGCGGCCGTATCTCGTTTACGCCCAATTGTTCTAACCACAATCACAACAGTAGTTGGTATGATTCCCCTATCACACATTTCTGGTTTCTGGAGCCCATTGGCCTACGCCATCATGTTTGGTTTGAGCTTTGCTATGATTCTTACACTGGTACTTGTCCCAACACTCTTTTATAGAGCCGAAAAGAAAAAGGAAGTAAAATTGAACAAAATTAGTTAGTGGGCTGCTGATGGTGGACCCAAGAGGATTCGGTCACAAATCACTAAGTATATTTGTTCGCTTTCAGCTCCAAATCTACTAAGTGTTTGCGACCCCGGCGCACTCGTGGCGGAGCCACATCGTTTACGCCTTTCGAATCCTCACGTAAGAGTGCGCAGGCACTCTTACTTTGGGTCCACTTTAAAAATCAAAAACCGCGCATAGCGCGGTTAAGATTTTAAAAAGTGGACCCAAGAGGATTCGAACCCCCCGCCTCCTCAGTGCAAATGAGGCGCTCTACCAAATGAGCTATGGGCCCAGATTTTCTGTTTATTTGCTAGGCAAATGTAAGCGACATAATACTCAAAATAATGACTTAAGTCAATAGAATAGCTATCTAATAGCTACTTTCCACGGAGTGTCTAGAGCTAATGATGTTAAATCACCAATCACCAACCCACCATCATCATTCCAATATACTCCTTGGGCAGTCGCAGCTGTTGTACTGAGCTTTTCTCCATCATTACTGACGAATTGAATAATAGAAGATTCGGTATCAAAGACAAAGTTTGTGCAGGCATCTTCGGTTGAACGTTGCTCGCAAAAGTAAACATAATGTTGATCGGGTGAAATAATGAAGTACGGAATGGCAGTGTGTATTCCCTGCTCAGTAAAACTATCGAGTGATTCTTCATCAACTAGATTTTTGTCAATTGATAAAAGAAGAGTATTATCGTCGTCAATCAAACGTAGACGACCATCTTTATAAGAGACAATTTCATCACCATTATCAGTATTGCTATTTATATCAGATTTAGCCACTGATACTTCTTGTTCCCCTAATTCAAGTTCAGAATAATTGGCATCAGTGGAAATAAAACCTGACTGATTGACACCAAAACAAATCAAACCGGTGGTAAAGCCGATAATATAAGCCAGAACAACTAATACTACTTTTTCATGTTTTGTACCTTCCATGTTGTTTATATTATATATGTTAATTTATTAATAATATTAACGCCGTTTAGTAACAGTGGATAAAGGTAGGCGGTCAATCAACCTGGCGAAATTAAATATTTCTTTTGTTAATCCCACCTTATCAAGAGCAAGGATTGAGATTTTAATTTTGTCACGATTCAAAGTTATTATTGGCGATTGCTGATGAACTTCGGCATACACTACTAACTTACTCACTAAAATAAGCGCATCAATATAACCAATGTGGTCAAAGGTTAAAGTAATACTGGTATGAGCGGTATTAAATTTCCAGGAATGTGTCAGGCTCCTTAATTCATTGTCTAATTCCTTTTTGGAAAGTTTCTTTTTCATAAAAATAATTCAAACTAAGTTCGAGCAGTTTTTACTAAATGATCAATTAAATCATTAAATGACAAACCGACTGCTTCGGCAGCTTTGGGAAATAAGGAGTTGGGGGTCAATCCCGGTAGAGTATTAACTTCCAAAAAATACACTTCCCCACCCTTTATCATAAAATCGGAACGTGAGTATTGGGTTAAACCAAGTGTGGTATGCACTAATCTGGCTATTTCAGCTATTTTCTCCTTTTCGTTGTATGAAAATCTTCCTGGACATAACTCAGTCGTCTCACCAGTATATTTAATATCAGCCGAAAAATAGTCATGCCCAAAGGGCGGTATAATTTCAATTACTGGTAGGGAATAATACTCTTCATTACGAAATTGTTCCAATATTCCACAGGTGGCCTCAATACCCGAAATTCTTTCTTCAATCATAAACTCCTCATTTATCTCCAACATGGTTGTAATAGCGGCCGCTAGTGCCTCGGGAACATCAATCATCATCACACCGTGCGAAGACCCGCTGGTGGTTGGCTTTAGTACATATCTTGGTCCAAATGACTGCCTAATGGCTGTCGCTAGTTCACCAGTATCTACCACATCATCACGTTTTATTTTGATATGTTTGGGAAGTTTAATGCCACTTTCGCGTAAAGCGCGTTTAGCAGTATCTTTATTAAACGCAAAAGCAGAAGAAAAAGAATTACTACCGGTAAAGGGTATTTTGTACCGCTCGCAAATCTTTTGCACCGTGCCGTCTTCGCCATAAGCACCATGCATGGCAATAAAAACTACATCAGTAGTCATAAAAGCAATCTCCGGGGATTTCACCATACCATTTACTAACCATTCACCACGCTTAGTGACAATTATGTCCGAGGTGTAATAACCAAGATCCTTAAGGGCAATTAAGACGCCTGCTCCCGTACTCATGGAAACATCATATTCGGAACTTGGCCCGCCGCGTAAGACTGCAACTCTGGTGCGTAACATACCAATATAATATCACAGAGAAATCAAAATGAAGTGAGTGTTTAGTTGCCAATTAATCTTAGGCCAACTGTCAGCACAAGTAGGCACAATCCACGTTTTCTTAAAACTATAATTAGTCATCTAGCCCTATTGCGTCAAAACAATTTTGGTACAGTAGGGCTAGTCATAATATATCTTGGATTAGTCAAACTCTAATGCAGCGATTAATCGCTGCATTAGAGTTATCTGAGTACCGCTAGTACGGTGTCTTTGCGAACCGCTGTGAAGCAATCCATGCCGTCATCTCGCACATGGATTGCCACGTCATTCGCCTGCGGTCTCACTCCTCGCAAAGACGATTAACGTCAAACACCTGTCTTTGCGGGTCACAACGAAGCAATCCACGTTCTCATGGATTACCACCTCAGTTGTCATTCTTTCTCCCTTCTCGCAATGACGTTCGTCGTCTTTTCGAAAGTATTTAGTTGCAAGCACTGGGCCATGAGTGAAGTTGTTTTATTGCAAAAATCGGTGGCGTTTGGTTTTTCTGAAAAAGTTTACCGCAAGACTGCAACTCTATATTTTATGAGGAACTTGTAACATATGATTATTCTATCACAGCACTTTTAGAGAGACTTAAAGATCTTACACAGCTTTTAAATCTGCACCGTATACACCTTCAAGGAGATCAAGATCCTTATTACTGTTTTTAAGGAGCTCAATATTTGTTTGCGCCATAGACTTAAGAAGTTCACTTCCTTGCGTATTATGCACAACATCGTTATAGAGTAATCGCATTGCTTCAAAGTCTTTAATAAGACAGTGACCACCCGCACCGCGACCGTTACCGTGCGCTGGTTGCGTATGACTTTCACCAATACGCGGGTCATGCACCAATGCTTCTTGTAGTGACTTCCACTCACATCCATTTGCCATAGCTAAATCATACAGCATATTCATATACAGAACTTTCGTAAACAAAAAGCAGTTACCTGCGTACTTAACCATCTCAGCGTCACGTGACATCATTATTTTTTTATACGGTGCTTCGGGTAGAATACGCAAAATGGACACTGCTTTTTCACGAAATTCTGCAGTATCAACGGGAATCCCGACAAGGTTACGTTGCGGCTTTGCAGCATCATGCGCTGCAGTTGCTTCAACAAGAAATTCTGGGCTATGAAGCACAAAAATATCTGGAAATTCACTTTGCAATTTCTCAGTTGTTCCAGGAATAAGGGTAGACTTAATAACTGCAATATTACTTTTGCCAACAAGTGATAATGCATCTTTTACAATTGATGCATCAAACACTCCAGCATGAGTTGGGGTCGGAACTGCAATAAATACAACCTCACATTCTGTAATAAGGTCTTTATTTTTAATGTACGGCTCTTCAAGTGAATAGCGTACAACGGTATACATCCGTGATTCAAACTCATCTGCGTAGTGTTTTCCAATCCATCCCTGTCCTATAAATCCAATTTTCATGATGTTGCGATACGTTAATAATTCTCTTTCTATTTTGTAACCAGTAGCGTTGGAAGTAAGTTACGACAATGCTCGTTTATTTCTTTTTTCAACATGGTATGCGAGCGCAAAACGATGAGACTCAGCATTGCATAGCAGTATATCATTTTCATACATTGCCAAAAGTTTCTTTGAAGCAATAAGCCGTATCGGCTTATGGCGTTCGTCTTTAACTACTGCTACAACGGGTATCAAAATGTCAGCTTTACGCAAAACGTGTTCAGCTGCATTTTTTTGAGCAGTACCCCCGTCTACGACAATAATCTGAGGATACTGCCATTCTTCGTGTGTTAAACGTCTTGTGAGTACTTCCTTTAGCGCTGCAGTATCGTTACTCCCTGTCACACTTTTAATCTTGAATTTACGGTATTGGTGATGAATTGCTTCCCCACCTTCAACAACCGTCATAACCCCAACCATGTCTTGCCCAGCAAGATGCGCCACGTCATATGCCTCAATACGAACGCTTCGATCATCAGTATATTTTTTAGATTCGTCTTTAATAAGTGCTACATCTTGGATATGTTGCAGTGCAAATATTTTTCGTTTACATACAAGCGCCTCCTCAAAAAGCTCTTTTTTTGCGAGCATCATCATTTCCTTTTCAAGCTCCTTAATAATCTCCATTTTCTTACCTTCAAAAAAAAGTCGCACATAGCGGATAGTATCTTCATACTGCTTTTTATTATCCAAACTTGGATACAAACCAATCTGTTTGTTGAAGTCAATTATCCCGCGTGCTATTTTAGATTTCTCTTCTCCTACCGGTATTTTTGTATCATAAAATTTAAATAGTTTACGTACAATTTTTAGTGCCTCTCTAAAAAGAGTGCCACTGGTAAACGGCCCAAAATGATATTTGATTTCATCTTCGGTAAACTTTGACGTAAGGTCTTTACCACGCACTACAAGCACACGGGGATATACTTCGTTTGTAATGATTAAATGGTTGTAACTTTTATCGTCTTTGGAAATTGAGTTGTACTTCGGTTTATGTGTTCGTATAAGATTACACTCCAAAATGAGTGCTTCAAGTACTGAGTCAGTTACAGTTACATCAACCATTTTCGCCTCAGCGACCATTTGCTCAATGAGTTTAGATCGCTTTATACCAATATCTTTTGCAAAATAACTCTGTACCCGATTTTTAAGTGACGTTGCTTTACCAATATACAGAATCTCTCGTTTTGTGCCGAGGAAAAAGTACACCCCTGGGACATCCGCCAACTTTAATTTAGCCAGTTTTTCTTTTTCCATAACTAAATTACTCTATCATAAAATGCAAAAACCGCCCCAGAATAGGGACGGTGTGTATTTACTCAACAGATCATGTCAAGTCTGGACTTAAAACGCACCGCAAGTATGATGGAAACATTTTCGATAGGTGTCCCATATTCGTTTGAGAGACGGGCACACAAATCAACGAATTCCTCCCCTTTAGGCCAAAAAATGATTCCGTGTTGATTGCAGTCGCGATTGAAGTTATCCAATCCTTCTTTTTCAACAGCAGTCATTTTGTTTTTTACTTTAGGCAAGATGCAGTCCATTTCACTTCTCCCATGATTAAATTCCATAACCTCAAGATTCTGATGCGAGTTCACCTTTGAATCCGAACACTCTAAAATACAAAGCAATGAAACATTTAGAGTATTGTGAACGAAGAAGTATTG
>MFMT01000002.1:0-18268 GCA_001783565.1 Candidatus Kaiserbacteria bacterium RIFOXYD1_FULL_42_15
TAGTGGACAGTCCCTGTAAGGGATGACGTGGCAATCCACGAAGACGCAACAGACGTGGATTGCTTCGTGCGCTCGCAAAGACGGTGGTGGACGGCGAAGACGAACGAACTTCGTCTTCGCGAGTGAGAAATGTCTGGGAGATATTTTGCAAGACTCATTGAGCTAGTTTATGAATGAAATGAAATGAAATAGCCAATGAGTGGACAGTCCCTGTAAGGGAGTAGCGTGGCGATCCAGGATAATTACTGAGTGTAGTGTTTCTTGAAACCTTTAGCTACCTCTTAAACGAAAGGTAGTTTTTTGGGGGGTCTTAGGAAGTTTTTTCACTCCACATTTTCAGGGGTGGTAGTGCTATTGTTCTGTAAAAAACCACCATAAATCTCATTCTTCCATTTTTGGACTGCATATTCCCAATTATAATATTGTCCTTCATTGTTAGGGTTGTCTGGGTAGGGTCCTTGAGGATCATCTTTTTTAACAAAATATAGGATTGAGTGGATATTATTAAGAATATTTCCAATATTAGCGGTAGTAGTACCTGATTGTGCCATTTGTTGTAGTAACATTGTACTATCAATATAATCGCCACGAATTATTGGTTTAACACCAGCTAAATCAATTTGAGGTTGAGCAAATTTTTCGTCAGGAATTTTTGCTAGGGCATAGTCCATAAACTCTCTCCAGGTAGGTGCGGTAATCAATCCAGAAAGGCCACCACCCATCGATGCATTATTGTTATTACCAGACCAAGTACCCACGGCTAGATTGGGAGTAAAACCCATCACCCATGCATCACGAAGATTATTAGTACTTCCACTCTTGACAGCAACGTCTCGATTAGCAAAATATACTATTGAATTAGAACCCCAAAGCGGTGTTCTGGCGACATTATCACTAAGAATATTACTAATCATCAAGGCCACGTTTCTATCAATAACTTGCTTGGCATTAACATGGCTTTCATAAACCGAATTTCCTTGCGAATCTTCAATCTTTAAGATACTCCGGGGCTCGGCCCGAAGGCCTTCATTTGCAAAAACACCATAGGCGTATGTCATATCTAACAGTCTAACTTCTCCACCACCTAACACTAAAGTTAATCCATAACGCTCAGGATCATTTAGGGTGGTTAATCCCATATCAGCCGCTAGTTTTAAGGTGTTTTTAACTCCAGCTAAATAAAGGGTTTTAACGGCTGGAATATTAAGTGAACCGGCTAAAGCGTTACGCATACTAACTGGCCCGAGAAACTTATTGTTGTAGTTATTAGGAGAATAACAAGGTGACTCAGAACTTGGACTATTTGGTTCACATGCTGGAGAAAACTGTGTTTTAACATCAAAGAGAATTGTGTTTGGTAAATAACCCTTACTAAAGGCCGTGGCGTAAACAAATGGTTTGATAGATGACCCTGGTTGTCTCGACGCTAGGGTGATATTAAAATTTCCTTCAATATCCTCACTAAAATAATCGCGTGAACCGACCATTACTAATAAATCGCCAGTTTTTGGATCGGTAGCCACCAAGCCAGCATTAGTAGCCTTAAATTTTTCTGCGTTTGCCAAGGATCTCCGATTAACTATCTCTTCCGCTTTTTGTTGTAAATCATAATCCAAGGTAGTAATAACTCTAAACCCTCTTTCTGCTAGAGCTTCCTCTCCATATTGTTTTACTAAAAGGTCTTTTATATACATAACAAAATGAGGCGCTCTAATACCAGTAATAGCTTGTGGTAAAAAATCTACTACCTCATCCTTAGCTAAATTATATTCATCTTTTGTAATCAGGTTATTTGTCAGCATGTGTTCTAAGACGGAATTTTTTCTTTTTTCTAACTCATCACGGTGATTACCGTAAGGAGAAAGATAAGTTGGTGCTTGTGGTAGAGCAGCAATATAAGAGGCTTCAGCCAAAGAAACATCCTTAGCCGATTTTCCAAAAAAAGACTGGGATGCTTCTTCCACACCATAGATGGTTCCACCGTATGGTGATTCATTTAGGTAAACAGATAAAATCTGGTCTTTAGTTAAAATTCGCTCTAGTTTGATGGAAAGGATTGCTTCTTTAATTTTTCGGGTCAGTTTTTTTTCATTTTGTAAAATAGAATTCTTGATTACTTGTTGAGTTAAAGTTGACCCTCCTTGTCCACCAAGCAAATCACCGGCCATAGAGTTTACATATATGGCCCGCAAAATACCTTTAATATCTATCCCAAAGTGATTATAAAATCTCTCGTCTTCTATCGCGACAGTAGCATTTTTTAGATTTCGTGAAATATCTTCAAAGGGAACGATTGTTCTCTTTACATCTTGGTGTAGGTCGTAAAGAAGAATCTCACCAGTCCGATCATATATTTTTGTTGACTGCAGGATTCTCCTATCTTCAAAAGAAGATAAATCAGGAATTTTAATGGTTGAAACCCAAATCAAAAGACCACTGAAAGTAATTATTCCAACCACAAAAAGAACAATAAAACCATCAATAACCATACCTTTGATATTTTTTTTCCAACCTTTTTTGTTCATACTGTTTATTATAGTGTTAATATTAACACAATTTATCTAGAATCCGTCTTTAAATTTAAACACTTTAAACTCAATTCACTATTTTAGTCCTTTAATGTAAGGCGGGTTCTAGTTACTTTATTTTTAATATGATACATTATCTGTATGAAATTATCAGAAGAACTTATTGCTCGAGGGTTTATTCATCAGTATACAACGACCACTCTGAGTGAAATTATTGATGGCCCAAAAAGAGTAATCTACCACGGTGTTGACCCTAGTGCTGATTCTATTCATGCCGGCAACTTTGTGCAATTTATGTTGTTGCGTCACCTGATTGAGTACGGACATAAAGTCATCCTCTTGATTGGTGGTGGTACTGGGATGATTGGTGATCCAAAACCGGATGTAGAGAGGCCATTAACACCCCTTGAGGTAGTGGCGGAACGAGTTGAAAAACTAAAGCTCCAGGCCAAGAATTTATTTGGTGGAGTAGAGATTGATTTTGTTAATAATTATGACTGGCTCGGATCTCTCAATCTAGTCACATTCTTGCGTGATATTGGGAAACATTTTACTGTCAACGAATTGATTAAAAAAGACGCTATCGCTACTAGACTGAAGAGTGATAATGGTATTTCCTATACCGAATTTGCCTACCCACTTTTACAGGCCTATGACTATCTCAATCTCCACCGCACTCATGGTTGTAATGTTCAGACCGGTGGCTCTGACCAATGGGGTAATATGGTGGCTGGAGTAGACCTAATTAGGAAAAAAGAGCAACAGACAGTTTTTGCTTTTACTGTCCCGCTTATCGTTGATAAAGCCACTGGGAAGAAATTTGGTAAGAGTGAAGGTAATGCAGTTTGGCTTGATTCAACTAAAACTTCTCCCTACGCTTTTTATCAATTTTGGCTCAATACTTCTGACGAAAGTGTTATTGATTATTTAAAATTATTTTCTCTACTTTCTTTGGAGGAAATTGCTGGTATTGAAAAAGATTTTCTTTCTAATCTGCAATCTCGTAGTGCACAGAGGAGATTAGCAAAAGAGGTAACCACTCTGGTTCACGGTATTGAAATAGCGACCGGTGTAGAAAAGGTTTCCGATTGTTTATTTGGAGAAGCTAAATTCACTGACCTTTCAGTGGCGGAGATAGAGATTGTAAAACAAAACGCCCCCCTAACGAAAGTTCCAGAAGGAACGAATATTATTGACATTTTAATAATGTCCGGTTTAGCAAGTAGTAAACGCGAAGCTAGAACATTTATTGAATCAGGGGCTGTTTCCATTAATGGCGAAAAGATGGAATCTCTTGACTTGCCAGTTTCAGAAAAAAATCAAGAAGGTGTATTTCTTCTTAAACGTGGCAAAAAGAAATTGTCGGTAATTGAGGTTGTGTAACATCGTCACGCTTTACGCAAAGACACCCGTCACCGTGACGTCTTTGCTCGCCCCGTTAGAAACTTTGTTTCTAACGGGGCGAGTTGCAACGAAGCAATCCACGTCACTGCTCATTAGTGCTGTCAATAACAAAGCAACTCTACCAACTATGAGTTAAATTTAAATCTATAAAAAAGAGCGGATGCCGGCTTTGCCGGCATCCGCTCTTTTTTTCTTTACATCTCGTCTATATCATCAAAAATATCAAAATCAACATCTTCTGCATCTTCCTCCAAATCATGTGTTTCTTCATCGTCTTTTTCGTCCTTGTCATCTTCCTCCTCATCCTCCTTTGGCTCAGGCAGAATACCGAAACCCTCAACAGTGTCATCATCCGTATCGGCGACATCACCACTAACTTCATCTAATAAATCATCCGCTAAAGTAGCATCCTCATCATTAATCTCCTCTGGTTCATCCGCATCATTGTTGGTGGTGGTATCTTTAATCATACTAATTAATTATATGTAAATGTTGTAACAAAAGTGGTGAAAATTTGCAACACCTATTGTTATATCAGTCGCAGATTTTACTGTGATTGTTGCAGAATATCCCGATAAAATATGCTCCCAGCATATTTTATTTGCATAGGGATTGATGCAACATTCAAAATAGAGTTGCCGGCGGGTGAGAAGTGACCCAATGTCACTTCGCAAGACCTTGTCAGTTATCTTTCGAGTGAAGCGAGAAAGTAGCGACAAAGGTGTACAGCTTCTGTTAAGAAGACACTCCTACAGAACACTACCCCCAGTCCGCCGCAAGCGTAAAATAGATAGTAAACTACTACTCCGTTAGCTTGCTGCGGGGTAGTTTACTTGGTTCGGCCGAATTGTGCAAGGCAAGTAATGCCAACTGCAATAGCATCATACTCATCATCCAGAGCTTTTTGTGGCACTGAAGGTATTAAGCGCTTGATCATGTCAAAAACGGCCGGTTTATCACTATTACCGTAGCCAGTGACAGCCACCTTAATTTCTTGTGGACCAAATTCATAGAGCTTACAACCTGCCTGTTTTGCTAAGTAAAGAATAATACCGCGTGCTTGTGCCACACCAATAGCCGTCTTGATATTTTTGTTAAAAAAAAGGGTTTCAATGGCCACAGTGTCTGGCTGATGTTCTTGGATAAGCTCTGCCACTATTTTCCCAATTTCAAAAAGACGGTCATTTAATTCAGTAGTCTTGTCTGTTTCTACACAACTAGAAAAAAGAATAACCTCTTTTCCATTTTGGTATTCCATTATGGCTACCCCAAGGCGGTCATAACCAGGGTCGATGGCTAGGACTTTCATAGCCACAGTTTAGCATATAAATAATTAACGATGGATTGCACGTTATGCAGACAGTTCACGTCCTCATACGACCATGGATCGCCACGTCATTCCGTTGCCACTCCATTCCCTTAACAGGGACTGTACACCTTGTCGCTCTTTTTACAAAAGAGCTGGCAAGGTCTTGCGAAAGCATACTATGCTTTCTCATCTTACAGATGCTGTCCACTCATTGGCTATTTTATTTCATTTCATTCATAAACTAGCTCAATGAGTCTTGCGAAAGCGTCCCACGCTTTCTCACTCGCGAAGACGAACACAAAGTGAAACGTCTTTGCCTGCCTGCGCAGACAGGCGAGTCGCGCGAAGCAATCCACACCACCACCGTCCGTCTTTGCCTGCCTGCCATGCCTGCGCATGCAGGGCAGACAGGCGAGCCACAGCGTGGCAATCCACGCCTTCACTCTATTCTGTTACCAAATATAACCTCTTCACTTCAAGCCGTTACAAATAAAATCCAACTGTTATATATAGTTACTCGCTTTCCTCTGGAGTATCAGCCGTGGTAAAAACTCCTTGCACATCATCTTGATCTTCCAAACGCTCAATCAAATCGGCCAGTTTCTCACCGTCCTCGTCAGAAAGCTCCATCGGGTTTTGTGGCTCATAACCATCAGCGGTTTTATTAAAAGCCCAAGTGGCAGATCCTGGTCCACCAAGAGCCAGCCCGGCCTTGTGAAAGATATTGCGAATCTCTGGGGCGGTGCGGTTATTGTTGTCAGTTACAGCCGTAACCAAGATGGCTGTTCCGCCTGGACCAAAGGCCTCGTACATTACTTCATGAAAAGCCTCGCCACCAGCACCGGCACCTTTGGCCACAGCGCGTTCGATATTTTCTTTTGGCATTGAGTCCTTCTTGGCGCGGTCGATAGCGGCAATTAAACTAGCTGAGGCCAGGTTACCGCCGGCCTTGCGCGATTCCATCGCGATAAGGGCAGCATGCTTACTGTATATCTTACTCTTCTGGGCGTCGGTAGCTGCTTTCTTATGCTTAATCTTTGACCATTTGTTGTGTCCTGACATATTGTTATGAAATATTTAAACGTGTAAGTATTTTGTCTAATTTTTTATTAATCTCATCTTCAATGTTTCTCTGTCTATTAGTGCTTAACATCAGAGCACATATGATTACATCTGCCAGCTCTGCATCAAAATCAGTTTCTTTGTCTTTTACACGTTGATCCTGATCAACTTCACAAAGTGCTGCTTCACAGAGCTCACCAACTTCTTCATTAAGTTTAACAATTCTTTGTAAAAAACGTTCGTTTGGAGGCTGGTCAGATGATGTTTGAAAGTGTTTGTTTAGCTTGTGAAGTTTTTCAAATATATTATCCATATTTTTCCAAATGTTTATATGCTTCCGCCGCTGCAACGCGTCCGCGGGGGGTGCGTTCGAGGAGGCCTTGGCGAATGAGGTAGGGTTCGATGACGTCCTCGATAGTTGACTGTTCCTCACCAGTGGCGGCTGCAATGGTATTTAATCCAACCGGGCCTCCACCAAATTTATGAATAATGGCTTCGAGTACCGCCCGGTCGGGTGCTCCTAGGCCAAGGGTATCGATCTCCAGGAGTTTAAAAGTACGATTAACCACATCAGCCGTCAAGTCTCCTTTTTCAAGCTGAGCAAGGTCACGACAGCGCTTGAGGAGGTAGTTGGCGGTACGGGGAGTTGCCCGACAGCGGCCGGCAATAGCGTTCATTACATCCGGACTAGCTGTTACTTGAAGTAATTCAGTTGAACGGGTCAAGATGTCAGCAATCTCATTATCGGCATAAAATTCTAGGCGAAACGTGCCCCCAGAAAAGCGACTTCGTAGTGGTGCGGAAAGAAGCGAAATACGGGTAGTGGCAGCCACTAGAGTGAATGGTGGTAGTTCGAGTTGAACTGTACGGGCTGAAGGCCCTTTCCCGATAATAATATCGAGTACACCAGATTCCATGGCGGGATAGAGTACTTCTTCAATAGTTTTACTAAGACGGTGAATCTCGTCAATGAATAAAACATCCCCCGGGGACAGATTGGTCAGGATGGCAGCCAGGTCACCAACGCGTTCAATAGCTGGACCGGAGGTGGTGCGCATATTAGTGCCAAGGGTTTTGGAAATAAGGTGAGCGAGGGTCGTTTTACCGAGCCCTGGTGGACCGTAGAGTAGGATGTGTTCGGCAGCGTGACCACGCTCGCGGGCGGCGGTTAATAAAATACGCAAATTTTCCTTAATTTTACTTTGTCCCACATACTCCTCCCAGGTTTGGGGTCGCAAGGTCTGGTCAAGGTGTCCGGTATCGTCGCGGGTAATAGTTTTTTGAGGATTTTGTTCTGTCATAGGTGATTATAGTATAGCAATATAGGCACTATCCCGCATCCAAAGACATAAGGTTGACAAATTCCTATAGTATGCTAGTATAGTAGATGAACAACGTTCCCACACCGAGGCGGTGTCAATCTCTTTTACATCTGAAAGACCATTTTAACCGCTGTTACCAGCGAAATTTTTTTGGTCTATTACCAATGAGTTTATGTTTCTTTCCAGAATATAACTCTCTAAGCAACTTGAATACGTTGCGAGGATTACGTGGCGCCTGCCCTGGAGTAGGAGTGCTGGGTATTCCCTTAGCGCGGTATTCACTTTCAATGCGGAAGCTTTGCTTAGAGAGTTATGCCCTGGAAATCGAATTTTCCTACCAAAGAACTAATTAGTCCGACTATAGCATAGTTCACTAAAAATACAGCTTGACCACTTGAATTTTTGTATTCAAGATTAAGAGACATTTCTCAAAAAAGAAAAACAAAAGCCCCGCCAACCCTAGGGTTGGCGGGGCTTTTGTTTTTATGACTTTTCTAAACTATATGCGAAGAAAAGTCTTCCGTTGTTAGGTTGTCAGAATCATTCGTCTCTGGAATTTCACGACCTTTAGTTTGTGAGAGGTCAACCACACGCTCTAGTTCTATTAGTGAGGTGACACCATTCATCACTTTTACCATTCCATCTTGGGCTATGGTAGGAATTTTTTGTCCAACAGCGGCTTCCATAATAATATGTTCGCGTGGATCTCGGATGACAGCTTCTTCAACCTTGTTATCAATGACTATTGCCTCAAAAACACCGACTCGGCCTTTAAAACCAGTATGGTTGCAAACATCACACCCGTTTTCTTTATAGATAATAAGTGGGTTGGGAATAATATAACCATCAGGATAAGTTTGCAAAATTGCTTCAATCAAAGATTTTTCGCGTGGAGTAGCTTCATATTGAATTTTACATTTATCACAGAGAACTCTTACCAAACGTTGGCCAAGCATGATGTTTACCGCACTACCAATAATTCTTGAATCCACGCCCAAATCAATTAAGCGCGGGAAACCACCAACTGCACTATTGGTGTGCAGGGTGGTAAATACTAGGTGTCCAGTTTGAGCGGCGTGAATAGCGGTTTCGGCTACTTCACGGTCACGAATTTCACCCACCATGATGATGTCTGGATCTTGACGAAGAATGGCTCTTAGTCCAGAAGCAAAAGTATAGTCCGGGCTGGTTTGAGTTTGGACAATACCATCAATTTTGTATTCAACTGGGTTTTCAATCGTAATAATTTTCTTTTCTGGTTGATGAACAGCTCGTAAAAAAGCATAGAGAGCGGTAGTTTTCCCAGATCCAGTTGGTCCGGTAGTGATGACCAAGCCGTTTGGTCTTTTTAATTGCTCATCCATTACTTTAGCTAGTCTGGGATTAAGCATCAGTTTATCTATATTAAAACTAGCCACTGTTGGATCAAGTAGTCGCATTACCATTGATTCACCACTGGCACCAGGAATAATTGAAGCTCGGACTTCAATCTTACGCTCGGCGAGGTTGAATTCAAAACGACCGTCTTGAGCTTCCATTCTCTCATTAAGTATCATGCCAGACAGTAGCTTGAGGCGGGAAATTATTCGACCATAAAGTTGTTGTTCCAAGTCAAAAATATCGAGCAGTACTCCATCAATACGGTAGCGTAATCTAATGACCTCTTCTTCCGGCTCAATATGAATATCAGATGCTTTAAGAGCCAGAGCTCCAGCAAATATCAATTCGATTGTTTCGGAAATTCTCCGCTGACTATTTATAGTGCGTATTTTCATCAAAGCTACACCAACATCTTCAGGAACAGAAATTGACTTAGTAGATTTTAGAATATCATCTGGATTAATATCCAACACACCCTTTTTGACTGCGGTAGCATTCTTCTGGTCGGCGTATCTTGAGTAACCATGCTCCAAGCTAGCGGTTGAACATAAATAAATTAATAACTCAAACCCCTCTGCCTCGAGCTCTTCGAGTAGCTGTTTTGTTTTTTGATCACGATGAGTATGAATAGCCACCGATAAAAGACGGCGATTTAATTCAAAAGCGACAACTTGACCAGCTCGAGATTTAAGCTCAGGGATTTTCATTAACGCTTCTGGGTTAATCGTGTAGCCACGAAGATTGACGTACTTATAGCCATATTGCAAGGCCAATGATTGCATCAGATTTTCTTCTTCTCGCTGTCTTAAGTCTGACATTTGAGTATGTAAGCCACTGTCATCGAACTTTTTCATATAAGGTAATTGTAACATTGATATAAACAATGATTTGATTTTATCCAAGTAACTAACTTATCTGTTATTCATCTTCTCTTCGCGAGTCGCACGAAACATGTCTACCCTGCATGCGCAGGCATGGCAGACAGGCAACCCATGCCGTCCGTTTCTGTCCGTCTTTGCGAGCCACAGCGCGGCAATCCACACCGTCTGTTGTGTCTTCATAGATTGCCACGTCAGTTGCCTGCGGGCTCCTTCCTCGCGAAGACGACGAACACCGTCTTTGCGAGTCGCAACGAAGCAATTCATGTCTGTCATTGTTCGTCTTTGCGAACGATAGTGAAGCAATCCACGTCGTTGTCGTTCGTGGATTGCCGCGTCACTCGCTTGCGAGCTCCCTCCTCGCAATGACGAAAACATCATCATTCTCGCAGAATTTGGTGACAATGGTACAATAAACTTATATGAAGGTAACCGAAATCAAAATAAATTCTCTGGAAGGGCTTGATGCCTATGGCATTGATCTTTTAACTCAATTACAAATAAAAGACAGGGATAAAGCCGTTGTCCTGGCTCTCTCTGGTGATTTGGGAGCTGGTAAAACTACTTTGGTACAAACTATTGCTCGTGATCTTGGAGTGATTGAGGTGGTTACTAGTCCGACATTTGTGATTATGAAGCAGTACGAAACTTCCGATAAGTATTTTTCTAAACTCATTCATATTGATGCTTATCGAATTGAGGACGTTACCGAAATGAAACCCTTAGGATTTGAGAACTTACTCAAACAGGCAAACGCGCTGATTTGTATTGAATGGGCTGAGCGGATTAAGCCCCTCTTACCCAAAGACACTCTCACTTTAGAATTAGCGAACGACAATAATGGCACTCACACCATCAAAAGCCATGGCTAATATTAAAAAAAGCCCACAAGGTAAAAAGTCTGAGTCAAAAACTCTTGTTCTCCTTGATGCTCATGCTATTTTGCATCGTGCTTTTCGTGCTTTACCAGATTTTACCTCGCCCTCTGGCGAACCGACTGGTGCTCTCTATGGCGTGGTGACCATGTTGCTGAAAATTATCGAAGAATTTAAGCCAGACTACATTGCGGCTTGTTTTGATCTACCTGAGCCGACCTATCGTCACGATGCTTTCGCTGATTATAAAGGCAAGCGGGCTAAAACTGATGATACTCTCATAGCGCAGATTGACCGCTCACGCGATATTTTTGCGGCCTTCGGTATTCCAATTTATGAATTACCGGGCTTCGAAGCCGATGATATGTTGGGGACGATTGCTTTTCAAACCAAAGATGATAAAAATTTAACCGTCATTATTGCTTCGGGTGATATGGACACATTGCAGTGTGTTGATAAAAAACGTGTCCTAGTTTATACCCTTAAAAAAGGAATTAAAGACACTATTTTATATGATGAAACCACCGTTCTTGATCGGTACGGTTTTCCGCCAACGTTAGTGCCGGACTACAAAGGGTTGCGAGGAGACGCTTCAGATAATATTCCTGGGATTGTTGGTATTGGTGAAAAGACGGCCACTGAACTGATTACGCAGTTTGGTTCAATTGATCAAATCTACAAAAAACTCAAGAAATCTGAAACACCTTTTTTAGCTGTCGGCATTAAACCAAGAATCATAAAACTTCTTAAAGACGGGGAGGAGGAAGCGCAGTTTTCAAAAATGTTGGCTACTATCAGAACTGACGCGCCAATTACATTTCATTTCTACGAAACCCACTGGAAAGACAGAGCAGACACCGATGCGATTTTGAATTTATTTAGTGAGCTTGGATTTCGTACTTTGGGGTCACGAATTAAAACTCTCTTTGCATTAAAGGAAGAAAATATTCAGAACCCAACTGAATCAAATATTACCCCCGAGGAAATTACTCGAGCTCAGGTCATGTTGTGGTTGCTAGAAAGTGAACGTACTAATGCATCACTCGATGACATTATCGACTACGGTCGGGCATATTTCGGTACTACTGATTTCAAGGATATAACTGCCAAGCTCAGGGAAATGATTGAAGCCGAACCAGAAATATTTCAAGTCTACAATGAGATTGAGGTGCCATTAATGGCTGTCCTCAAGGAGGTGAACGCCACTGGCATTTTGCTCGATAAACCGTATTTAGCAAACCTGTCTACTGTTATGCATGCTGAACTCGATACCTTGCGGACTACTATTTATGCTGAGGCGGGAACAGAATTTAATATTAATTCACCAAAACAACTTGGCGATATTTTATTTGATACACTTGGTCTTAAACCAAAAAATCAAAAGAAAACTGCTGGCGGGCAACGCTCAACCAAGGAATCAGAGCTAGAAAAGATGAAAGACGAACACGCTATCATTGCCGCTATTCTGCGTTATCGTGAATTACAAAAATTAGTTTCAACCTACATTGATAATTTACCGCCATTAGTAAGTGCTGATGGTAGACTGCGAACCACTTTTGTACAGACGGGTGCAGCGACTGGACGAATGGCCTCACAAAATCCCAACCTACAGAATATTCCCGTACGCTCCGCCGAAGGAAAGGCAATCCGCCAGGCCTTTGTAGCTGCCTCGGGTTATCAATTGGTTTCGATTGACTACTCGCAGATAGAATTACGGATTGCCGCTATTCTTTCCCATGACTCCAAACTGATTGATATTTTTCATCGAGGCGAAGATGTGCATACCGGTGTGGCGGTGCGGGTGTTCGGGATGCATGCGGATGAGGTCACGAGTGAGATGCGACGCAAGGCCAAGATTATCAACTTTGGAATTCTTTATGGTATGGGAGTTAACGCTTTACGTAGTAATTTAGGGGAAGGAACAAGTCGTGAGGAAGCTCAAGAATTTCTTAATGCTTATTTCAATACCTTCACTCGGTTGGCTGAATACCTTGAGGAAACCAAAGAATTTGCCAGACGGAATGGATACACCAAAACACTCTTTGGTCGTCGTCGACATTTTCCTGGTATTAAATCAACCGCCCCGTTCATTCGTGCTCAAGCAGAACGAATGGCTATTAATGCGCCGATACAGGGTACTCAAGCAGACATTATTCGTATTGCTATGAACCAGATCTATGCGTATTTACATAAAGAAAACAAAACAGACTCGGTGCGCATGTTGTTGCAGGTGCATGACGAATTGGTGTTTGAAATTCGGGATGATGTGCTTGAGGCGGAGGTGCTAAAAATAGTGGAGATTATGAAAACAGTTTTTTCTGGTCATGATACTCACGGTATTCCTATCAATGTCGATGTGGCCGTCGGGCCAAACTGGGCGGAGTTAGAGGATAGGGAAATATAAATTATGTTACAACTATATTTTGGAAACGACAGTATCAAAGTTAGAGCGGCGGCTAACACCGCTGCCATAACGGCTACTGAGTCGGGCTCGACTAACTTGACTCGAATCGAATCGGATGCTTTTGCCCCAGGGATGCTTTTAGATATGGTCGGCTCAGTATCGCTCTTTGGTGATCAAGAAGTGTATTTAATTGATACCCCTTCAGAAGTGCCGGAAATGTATGATGAGGTCATAGGTTCTTTATTAGAGATGGCTTCATCAGCCAATATTTTTATTGTAATTGAACAAGGTCTACTTGCCCCCGAAAAAAAGAAATGGCAAAAGCACGCCACTGTTTTTGAAGAATTCACTCGGGTGGCTGATAAACGTTTCAATGTTTTTTCTATGGCTGAAGCATTGTCTAAGCGCGACAAAAAAGCTCTGTGGATTTTGTTATGTGAAGCCAAGCAAGCCGGACTGGTAGCCGAGGAAATTATCGGAACATTATGGTGGCAACTCAAAGCCCTACGTCTAGCAGCTGTATCTGCTTCTGCTGTTGAAGCCGATATGAAAGAGTATCCATACCAAAAAGCCAAACAAGCATTAAGAAATTTCAAAGCCGGAGAACTGGATAAATTATCGTCCGGATTACTTAAGGTTTATCACGATGGACACGGGGGAGTGCGAGATATTGATTTGGGGTTGGAGGAGTGGATATTGCGGGGGTAGGTTATTCCTTAAAATAAAAAGCAAGATTCTTTTCTAGTTTTTTACACAAAAGCCCCCAATAATTATTAATTAATGGATATTGCACAATCTTACTATCCTTATATTTCCTTACATCACTATAGGTAATATCCAGTTCTTTCCAGAGGGTGGATTTTGGTTCCATACTGCAATTCAGCGGATCCATGAGTTTGTCGGTAGCATAGACAAAGCGACTTTCTTCGGTTGATTTAGATTCGTATTCTTTAATGACTGAAATCAGTTCTGGAAATTCCGAAAACTCGGTGCAAATCCTATCAAGCGCAGCGTGTTCACGAGCCGCTTTTGTTTTTTGTCCCGCGTTGTCATACGCCGGCGTGTCACCCGAGTAGGCCTCTATTAAATCGTGTGCTAGGGCATATTTGAGTATTTTTTCATGATTTAGCTCCAGTTTTTCTACCCCAGCAATATACCAACACAACATAACTAGTTCAAAAGTATGTTCGGCTGTATTGGTTGAATTGGTTTCCCCTGGCCTCCTGCTAACCCGTTTAACTTTTTGTGTGGCATGCAACAGTGTCATAAATCGTTCTAAATCAGGAAGTTTTAGGTTTGTCATATGGTTATAGTTTAGCAAAAACGGTAATGGAATGCACCAGGAATCTGTCCTTACAGGACCAGTATCCCAATTGGCTAGATTATTTCGTAAGCTCATAATCTAGCTCAATCAGGCTTCGATCCGTGCGGCGCTTTTCCTCGAAAAGCTGCACCTGGTGGGCGCACAAATTTAAAACCACTCCGCAGAGTGGCTTAAAATTTGTGCGCCCACCAGGGATCGAACCTGGGACCTTCGGCTTAAAAGGCCGCTGCTCTACCGGCTGAGCTATAGGCGCATTTATTATTTTGATGGAATCACCAAAAGTGGCTGCACTATACCACACTAGATAGCTAAATCAAATGCCAAATTATATTTTTCACACCCACAAGGACTGTAGTGACGAACAGTGGTTTGCTTCCTTACAGGAACTGTTCAGGTTGTCACTATTCTTCCTAGCGTCAGAACAGCTGGCAACCTCTTGCGAAGCTCCAAGTGTTCGCTTCTCACGTGTGCTCGCCTGTCTGCCCTGCATGCGCAGGCATGGCAGGCAGGCAAAGACGGTGGCATTATTAGATTTTACTAGCTTTATTTGTTAGTCTACTCTGAATGAAAAAATATGTCATTCTCCACAATATTCGCAGTCGTCACAATGTGGGGGCGATATTCCGTACTTGTGACGGAGCAGGCGTTAGTAAAATATTTTTGACTGGCTACACTCCAGCACCGATTGACCGTTTTGGTCGAGTAGTTGGTGAAATAAAGAAGACATCACTCGGGGCTAGTGAGATGGTGGAGTGGGAGCAGACGGATGATGCCAGAAGCATCATCCGTCTGCTCCAAGATAAAGGAGCGATAGTGGTAGCCGTAGAGCAGGCGCCTAATTCTATTTCTCTCTATGACTTTGACGAACCAAAGAACATTGCTTATGTTTTTGGTAACGAAATAACCGGAGTGGAGTCAGAGGTTTTGGCAGAGTGTGACGGTATAATAGAAATACCAATGGCTGGACAGAAAGAATCACTCAACGTCTCTTCTACCGTAGCCATCGTCTTGTTTCAAAAGCCGGCATGATAGAAACTTTCAACCTAAAAAATAAATATCCCGTTAGTGTATGTTTGGCCGAGGCCATTTTAGCTGGATTGTGTTTAGGAATAGGATTTGTGATACCGATTCTCTGGCCACTAGGTTTGGGCGGAATTATTTTATGTTTAGACTTAATAAAAAGAAATGCTTATTTTTATAAAGTCTTCTTTTTAGTTTTGGTGGTTTGGTTTATTAAATCAGCCGTTGCCCTCTCATTTTTTTTGGCTACTTATCCAATTACCTGGACAGGACTGCAAAACCCTCTGTGGCAAATAATAGCCATAGCTTTTTATTGGTTAACAAATTCTTTATGGTTAGCCCTAGGTGGCTTGTTTTTTGTCGGTCTCGTTTTGGTAACTAAAAATAAGCGTTTTTATCCGAGTTGGCTCTCGGTCGTCTCTTTACCGTTATTTTGGTTGCTGGGCGAATTGGCTGGTGCTTGGTTCTTTTCTTTTTTTACTTCTGGTCCCGATTCTTTACTACAGACATATTTCAGTATTGGCATGGTGGGTTATTTACTAGCTAACTCCAGTTTCGGTATTTTGATGGCCGGTTTAGCCGGAGTTTATGGATTAACAATTATTTTTGTTTTTTTAGCGGTTGCTACGATTGAATTATTTTATAAAAATAAAAAAAGTTTATTCTTTATTCTTCCCACGCTACTTATTATTTTTTATTCCAACTGGAATTATTTTATTTCTAAAACAGTTTTGAACGAAAAACCTATCACCATTTTTTCAATCAATACTAAATTTGATTCATCTTTTCTTGGAAAAGATGGTGGTCAGGAGGAAAAACATCAAACCATAAATAAAGCGGTTGAAAAGGGTTTAACCTACAACCCTGATTATATTCTCTTACCCGAAGACTCTCGCTACTTAAATTACAATTATAGTGGTATCTACAGCCAGGTGGTCATGTCACATTTTCAGTTTACTCATCCTGATACCAAAACCATCCTGATTGACAGTGGTCGAGTAGATAAGGAAGATGGCACTGCAATATTACGAGCCAATATATTTGATAGTCGGTCGGGCAAGTTGTATCTATTTGATAAACAATATTTAGTCCCCCAGGGGGAATTTCCACCATATTTTTATAGCGGTGCTTTGCGATTGTTTGGTTTGGGAAAAGCGGTTGATAACTTGTCCCACAAAATATCCTACCGGCGGGGGCCACTGTTACAAACTGCTGATATTTCAGACTACCTACCGGGAATTCTTTTTTGTTTTGAAAGTATTCGACCAGACGGAGTTCGTAGTTTGGCTAAAGAAAGGAAATTACCTTTTGTGGCGCACCCCATTTCCCACGCTTGGTTTCATTCCTCAAAAATACTTTGGCAACAGCAAGATGTCATGCTCCGAATACAGGCACGTTGGCAAGGAATACCAATCGTCAGTGCGGGTAATATGATGCAGGGTAAATTATATTTACCAAATGGTCAGATTGATAATGGTGAAATAATAGAAAGTGGTGATGGTTGGAATATAACCAAATTCGTTTTTTAGTTTTAGCTAGAGTCTATCAATTCGCACCTGTCCCTATAGGTCTTCGCGAGGAATGAGCTAGTAAGGGAATGACGTGGCAATCCACGAAGGCGCACAACCTGGATTGCTTCATTGCGATTCGCCTGTCTGCGCAGGCAGGCAAAGACGAGCTGGATAGAGAGCTCACAAACTGGCGTCTTTGCGAGGAGCGGAGCCACAGCGGAGTGACGCGGCAATCCACGTTTTTGAATTCCAATTAACAACTCTTCAACTAAAGTCTAGCTAATTCCTCTTGCACCACTTCGGCATCACTCCAGACCTGTTTGGTGTTGTTTGGTCCCATAATATAAGGGTCTGTACCCTTGCCTGAGATAAATACATATCCACCGTCGGGGACTTTTTCTAGGGCTGTTCTAATGGCGGTGCGCCGATCCATAATTATTTCTAATTTATTCTGGTCGGTTATACCTTTGGCCATGGCATTAACTATCGCCCGTGGGTTTTCGTCATAGGGGTCTTCGTTGGTCAAAATAATATGGTCACAATACTTTTCGGCGATACTGCCCATTTCGGGTCGTTTCCAGGTATCACGTCCACCACCGGTATTACCAAGGACACAAATCTTTGGCACGTCGCTAAATGCCTTGTAGAGTTGGGTCAAAGAATCCGGAGTATGGGCGTAGTCAACAATGGCAGTGACCGCCTTCTCGGCAGACTTTGGGCTATAGAAATGTTCGACTCTACCGCGGATAGGAGGAAGTTCGTGTAGGGCTTGTTCAATGGTTTTGAGAGACACTCCCAGAGCCCGGGTCAGAGTAATAGCCGCCAAAGTATTATAGACATTAAACAAACCAACTAACGGAATACGCAAAGTAGTATCATCAATAATCAAACTCATATTATCGCGATGGAGAGTGTAGAGCGAGAGGTCATCAAGCGAGTACGGTAGGATCTTTTCAACCTCAAAGTCAAGAAAATCCTGCCCGTGTTGATCATCAATATTAGCCACCAAAATCCGCGGCCGTTTAGGCGAGTTGGCTACTGCCACCGCTAGTTGTAGTTTGGCCATTTTGTATTTTTCAAATGAACCATGTGATTCAATATGTTCGGGAGAAAGATTGGTAAATACCAAGGCATCAATTTCCATAAACCGATGACGAAATTGTTTAGCCCCTTCGGAAGTCATCTCGACTACTGCATGAGTGCAACCAGCGTCAACCGCTTCGCGCAGAAATTTCTGGACAAACAACCGCC
>MFMT01000002.1:18352-18702 GCA_001783565.1 Candidatus Kaiserbacteria bacterium RIFOXYD1_FULL_42_15
CATCCGCTTCTAATATATGTGTGATTAGTTCAGTGACGGTCGATTTACCCTTAGTACCAGTGACCGCAATCACAGTGAGGTGACGACTAGGATGACGATAAACCAAACTACCGATATAAGCCAGACCATAATGATATAACGGCCGAAGCTGATTAAGAACTGACCGCGGAATAATTTTTTTAATATAAAACAAGATTTTATCCATATCCATAAGTATACGGAGATTTCCCAATTTTGCCAAAGTCAAAGTTCCCTAGTTCCAGAATTAATTGCAACATCTTATTCCCAACCCCTTGTGCATAACCCCACAACCCTCAACCCCTTTTCACGTTATCATTAAATAAATACTA
>MFMT01000003.1 GCA_001783565.1 Candidatus Kaiserbacteria bacterium RIFOXYD1_FULL_42_15
AGAACTTATGATTATTGTTTTTAATGTCACTGGACTAGAGTGATAGGTATAGGGTACCAGATTGGGTCTAGGGAGTCACAAAGACGACTAAAACTTTAGTTTTAGTCGTCGACGGTCAGCTATGCTGGCCGTCTTTGCGAGGAAGTATGACGAAGCAATCCACGTCGTTACTCTAGATTGCCACGTCATTCTGTTACCACTCCACTCCCTTTACGGAGACTGTACACCTTGTTACTAACTATTCTCGTACCTCGAAAATTAGCAGGCAACCTCTTGAGAAAGTCCACTGGACTTTCTCACCCACGCTTTCGCGTCCGTCTTTGCGAGCGCACGAAGCAATCTGGGTTTAGTTAGCATCGGCGATGCTTTTATTTAAAGTACGAGTCAAAACCCATCTCTGATTTTCCTTCTGGTATGATACGAGTGATTCTTAACGTTTCATTGTCGGCAAGTTCTGCGTCTTTGATTTTTATACGTTTGCCTTCATGTATGAAAAATGTTTCTGGCCAGCCGTCAAAGGCGCGGATTTTCAGAAGCATTTGGTATGCTTCGTCACCAGCCGGAAGCTGGTGGGGGTCTAGGGTCAGCTCGCTCATGTCTTTGGTAATTTTGGTACAGAATGTAGCCTGGTCGTGATTTTGTTCGATTGGGGTAACCTCGCCATTTAGCCAGCGGGGAATAGTTTCGACTAGAAGTTGACCGCCGAGCGAAGCGAGGTGGCGGTCAAGCTCGCGTCCGCGTAGTGGCCATTTACTCTCACTAATGTTTGCTGGTACTTGAGCCAGAATTGGTCCGTGGTCGAGTTCTGCGTCCATTTGCATAATAGTGGCCCCCGTCTCACGAACGTCTCCTAGAATAGCACTGCGGATAGGGCTGGCGCCGCGCAGGGCAGGGAGGAGTGAAGGATGGACATTAATGGTACCGTGTTTTGGTAAGTTGAGTAGCCATGCCGGCATCAGTTTGCCGTAGGCAGCCACAATAAATAAATCCCACTCTGCCTTTGTATCAAAAATGGCCGTCATCGGATGACCGTCATTTTGGGATAAGGACACGGGTTGGAAAACCGCCACTCCACGGGCTTCCGCCCAAGCTTTTGCTGGTGGTGGGGTTAAGGTATGTTTACGCCCAAACGGAGCATCTGGATTGGTGACAACAAGTGACGGAATAAAACCATTCTTCTCCAGCTCATCGAGCACTATCACCGCAATATCAGGAGTACCAAAAAAAGCGAATTTCATAGTTTTATGCTACGTCTCTGTTTCCTTTTTCAAGGTCAGTTTTATTCCAAACTTTTTCTGCTCTCTCTGTAAAAAGAATACCGTCAAGGTGGTCGTACTCGTGTTGAATAATTTGCGCTAGGAATTTACCAGCACCGCGCTCAAATTTATTACCATTCTCGTCTTGTGCCTGCATGGTTACATTACAGGCGCGTCTAACAATACCGTAATAATCGGGAATTGATAGACAGCCCTCACCACTCTCACTGGTTTTTTTGGATATCTTGGTAAGTTTAGGATTAATAGCGACAAAACTTGGTAATGAATCACGGTCATGACTTTGGTCTTCTACTAGAAAAATACGCTTACTAATTCCAATTTGCGGAGCAGCGATAGCGACAGCGGTAAATCCTTCCATACTATAAGCATGAAGAACACTTTTTAAATCCCTCACAATCTTTTTTACCGTGCCATCAGAAAATTCCTCCGGAGTAATTTCTTCGGCAATAGTATGAAGGGCAGGATGGTTTTCGGGTACGAGTTTCGCCATATATTTATTTTGGTACTATAGCAAAAAATCGGCGGTTTGCGAAGGTAAGAAAACTATAGAGAAAAAATCTTAGGGGTTTCGCCCTTAAGATTTTTTAGACTATTCGGTCGGGATTGATACTGATAGCAATATGTGGTGGTAAAGAGCGTAGGGCTTGGATAAGGGGTTGGTTGTCGGTCAAGTTGGGGACGCGAATAAGGCAGTGCCTCAACAGTTTATGAATGGTTGAATTAGGGTTGGTATAGAATTGTCCCTTAATCTCTAGAGGCGCTAGTAGTTTTTGGACAAGATTTTCGGTTTCTTGCACCATGGTCGGGCTTCCTTGCCAGGTAATAAAAACAAAAGTTGAAAATGGTGGGTAGTTCAACATCTTGCGCAGGGCGAGTTCATCATCATGAAAACGATCGACAGCGCCACGGGTCGCGTACAGTAAAAGGTCATCAGTTTCATTTCTAGTTTGGATAATTACTTCTTTGTCAGTTTTTTCACGTAGATTTATCAAAAGTCGAAAAAGTGACTCGTCTGCTCGCCAAGTCGGAATGGCTCTGACGGCATCAAGGGAGACAATGGAAGACAGAGTAATATTATCTGGTAAATAAGGCATAATCATTTGTGTACCGAGCATGATGCCTCCCTTTTGTTTCTGGAAATCATTCTTGATAGCCAGCGCCCGTTTGTGCGTAGTGGCAGTAGTATGATCAAAAACGGTAATTAGAGTTCGCGGAAATAATTTTTGACACTCATCATAAACATGCTGAATGCCAATACCGCGCTCTCGCAATCTCCACGAACCACAGACAGGGCAGACATCGGCCGCTCGGATTCGTTTGCCCGAGGTGCTGGATATAAACCAACGTTCCTCAGTATGGTTTTCGCCATGGGTACGCAGAAGGGAATAGGGAGTACCTGAATCTGGACAACGAAATATATAACCGCAATCAAAACAAGCAACTACCGGTGCTATTCCTCGTCTGGCGGCAAACAAAAAAACATTGTGTCTCCCATCAAGAGTATTTTTTATGCGGGTGGTTAATTCTGGTGAGAAAAGCTGAAAGGGAGATTCAGTAGTGGGCTTATCACTTTGGGTGATGATGGTTAAATTGGCTGGCAGTGATAGACGTTTTGGATGTTCATTGTATGTTTGATAAATATCTTCGCGGCGTTTGTATTCATCTTCGGTACGAGTAACAGCATCTCCTAAAATGATGTTACGGTTGGTGTTTTTGGCCAGTAGCTTCAAGACTTCCCGATGATCGAGGTTTGGTCTAGCACGCATCACATAATGACTACTAGCTGCCTCCTCAATAATAATACAAGTACAGTCTCCACGGTCGAGGTAAGCAAAATTTGGAGTGGTGATTGTCAGTGTGGCGCGAGTTAGGTCTGAAAATGCATTGTATGATAGACTTCGTTCTTTTTTGGTTTGATGTGAAGAAAAACGAATCACTCGGTCAGAAATTCCTTGGGATAACCTTTCAAAAGCCATATCAACAGCTGGGGTTGTCGGTACTACCAAAGTAACCGAACCACGATGGGCGAAGGCACTACGAATCATGCTCTTATAGGCAATAAAGCGTTCGGGAGTGGTAGCTGACAGTATTTGTGGTGTACTGTCCTCATTGTTCATGGAAGGACTGGTAACAGGATAAGGAACAATACCATTACGTACATCTGGTGGTAGAAGGGCAAAAAGGATTGTTCCAGATTTTGCAGGATTTTCCTTGTACAAATCGGCCACTGTTTTCAGTAAATGTTGTCCTAAAACGGCTGGATTTTGCTGTTCAGGCAATTTACGAAGCGAGAAAGTGGCTGCTTTGAGAGCTGTTTTCGTAGATGAAACTGGCTTGCTGTCAATTACAATACCAATAATGGTGCGCCCTCGTACTGGAATACTGACACAGGTGCCAAGGTGATAATCTGAGCTGGAAAAATAAGAAAGTGATTCCATATGACCACCTCGTACCAGAGGAATGACTTCGATGACGAACATTGGGACAGTATAGCAAAAGAATAGGGAAGGTGGTTGAAGGGTTAATAGTTGAATGGTTGAAAGGTTCGATAGTTACAGTGTAGTGACGAAAACTCAACATTGAAACCGCGCGTCTTTGCGAGGAACGAGTCCGCAGGCGAGTGACGTGGCAATCCACGATGGTGAATGATGTGGATTGACACGCTGTGGCTCGCCTGTCTGCCATGCCTGCGCATGCAGGGCAGGCAGGCAAAGACGAAAACGAAGCGCCTTTAGCTGCGAGCGAAGAGCGGCAGGAGTAATCCACGTTGTCCGTTCTGGGTGTCTTTCAAAATTAGGGGTTAAACCCCTAAGTAATTTTTTCTGTTCTAAAACGCATCCAAATACGAGATGTCGGCTCCGAGTCCGGATAGGCGTTCGACTAGGTTCTCGTAGCCACGGCTGATGCTGTAGGTATTGCGGAGGACAGACCGGCCGGACGCCCCCAACATAGCAACAAGAAGGATGGTGGCTGGGCGCAGGGCCGGTGGACAAATCAGTTCAGTAGCACGTAGCGATGTTGGTCCAGTGATGTAAATGCGATGTGGGTCGGCGAGGACGGTGTCGGCACCGAGTTTGTCCAACTCAGTAAAATAGATGGCACGTTTTTCGTACATCCAGTCGTGAATCAATGTTTGTCCAACCGCTTGAGTAGCAATAACAGCGAAGAAGGGTAAATTGTCTGCATTCAATCCTGGGTAAGGTCGGGCGTGGACCTTTTCTGGTGAAGCTACCAATGAGCTGGCTTTTATTTTTAAATCAACCAACTTGGTATTCTGATTATGTGATAAATAGGGTTTTGACTTAGTATACTGCAAGCCCATTTTTTCCAACACCAAAAGTTCAAGCTCTAAAAATTCAATCGGGCAACGAGTAATGGTGAGATTGGAATGGGTAGTGATGGCTGCCGCTATGAAAAACATACTATCGGTGGGGTCCTCGGCCAGGGTGTATTCAATATCCCGATTGATATTTTTAACTCCAGTTATTGTAAGCGTGGTGGTGCCGATACCGGTTATTTTTACACCAAATTTTTGTAAAAATACGCACACCTCCTGCACCATATAATTAGCCGAGGCATATTTAATCGTGGTAGTACTGGTGAGTCCGGCAGCGGCAAAAATAGCATTTTCAGTGACAGTGTCACCAGACTCATAAAGAACTATTTCATTTGGTTGTTTCGGCTGGTAGCTGATCTTAAAAGAATCATGAGCGGCCTCAATAGAAACACCAAAATTTTCTAGGGCAAAAAAGTGGGGGCGGACAGTCCGACTACCGAGTTTGCAACCACCTGATTGCGGTAGGGAAAAGTTGGTCAGGTGATGAATCAGTGGCCCAATAAACATCACAATACTACGGGTCTTCTTGGCGGCCTCAACATCAATATGTTTGAGGTTAAACTTTTTGGGTGGAATAATAGTAATGGTAGAGCCGTGCCAGGTTACTTGGACTCCGATACTCTCAAGGACTTCAATGATGCGATGTACCTCCTCAATTCTGGGCATACGATGTAGAGTAGTTTTACCTTTATTCAAGAGTGATGCACAGAGTAACCCCACGGCGCCGTTTTTGGAGGTGTTAGTTTCCACTGTACCAGTTAATTTCTTACCACCAACAACAGCAATGTTTACTGTCCCTGGAGATAAGCTGACAAGATTTTTACCCAAGGCATGACTAATCTTTTTTAGCATCTCGGTACTAATATTTTGGTTACCAGATTCGAGACGAGCGATAGCGCTCTGGGTAGTTTTTATTTTCTTGGCTAATTGTGTCTGGGTCATTCCTCGACTCTCACGGACGTCAGTAATACTTTGTCCAATATTATTTTCCATATTATGTATATATAGCATATATGCTATATAATTGTCATTTGTGTAATGGTGGAAAACGCGTAAACTGTTATGACTTTGTATGTTTGATAGATTTACACCAAAAGTAGGCATTGATTTGGGAACAACCAATGTGTTGGTATTTGTACCTGGGCAAGGAATTGTTCTTAATGAACCATCGGTGGTGGCTATTTCGGAAAATAATACTGTTTTAGCAGTTGGGATGGAAGCTAAACAAATGATTGGTCGTACCCCTGAGAGTATTCGGGCCTATCGCCCAATGAAAGACGGGGTCATTGCCGATTATCGAATTACTGAAGCGATGTTGCGTTATTTCCTTAAAAAAGCCCTGAGTCGTTTTAATATTTTTAAACCAGACGTAATGGTATCAGTACCAGCCGGAGTAACCTCAACCGAGAGACGGGCAGTGGTAGAGGCCACCATGAAAGCCGGCGCACGTAATGCCTATGTGGTTAAGGAACCGATTTTGGCAGCGATTGGTGCCGGAGTACCGATTTATGAAGCTCAAGGGCATATGATTGTTGATATCGGTGGGGGAACAATTGATGTGGCGGTAATTTCCCTCGGTGGTATTGTGGCCGCTAATTCTGTCAAATGTGCGGGTAATCGTATTGACGCGGCCATTATTGATTTTGTGAAAAAGACGCGCAATCTTTCCATTGGTGAAAAGACGGCCGAGGAAGTAAAAATAAAAATTGGCTCGGCCCTACCACTAGAGGAGGAATTGGTAATGGACCTAAAAGGGCGAGATGTTTTTACTGGTCTACCCCGCACCACCGAAATTCGCACTAATGAAGTCGTGCGCGCTATCAACAAAGAACTGCGCGATATGATCAAGGCCATCAAGGATGTTTTCCAAGAAACGCCACCAGAGCTGGCTTCAGATATTATTGATGGTGGAATTATTATGACTGGCGGTACTTCGCAATTGCGCAATTTTCCCGAACTGGTCAAACGAAGGACAGGAGTGAAGGCAATTCTAGCTGATCAGGCACTGTTTTGTGTGGTGAAGGGGACTGGAGTAGCTTTGGAGCACTTAACCACCTACAAACGCGCCATCCTCACCAAACGCTAGATTTTGCGCGTCTGCTACGTTGCGCTGCGTCGTCCGCCACTCACCGTACAATCAGTACGGCTCGCGCCAGTCTCCTGGCGCGCCTTGCATCCATCACAAAATCTAGCGTTTGGTGCCAAAGCAATAATCTTGGCGAGGTGGCGGAGATTTGTTCAGTCAACGTACAATGAGTACGTCTTCTTCTCAAATCTCCGCCACTTCGCGCTCTTCACTAAAAATAACCGCTTTGTTATTTGGTAATAATTTCACTAAATCTGCTTCGTTGCATTTCGTAAAACAATTTTCAACATTTCCAATTGAATTAAAATACTCAGTTATGCTTTTCCCTTTTGGACGGGGTTCTTTACGTTGCGGTGGGTCAATATTTATTTGAGCGGCTAATGTTTTGATTCATTGGAAACGGTTTTAATTAAAATAAGACTACCCCAAAAACCTTTCGGTTAACCGAAAGGTTTTTGGGGTGTGTGGCTCTGTCCACCATTTTCACCGCGCCTTGACCGAATTTTCGGTCAAGGCGCGGTAGTATATAGGTATACAATTTATTTATGTTAGAAGGGACACCAAAACAATTTTCTTCGCCGGAAGAGGAACTGCAGTATCTGCGTCAGCAAGTGGCTCGTCGTGAGCTTGAATTGTTGGGCCATGATCCTGAGTTGATGAAAAAAGAGCGGGACGTTGTTACCAAACAAGAAATTCATGCTTATGGGACCTTTACTCCTCAGGCAGTTTTGTCAGACGGCCAGCGATTACAGGGACATGAATTGGCATCTCAGCTGGAAAATATCAAGACGGTGGCTGACCCAATTGAGGAGATCATGACGCTTGTAGTTGAAAAGGGTATTCGTAATGCCCTTACCGTACTTGAAAAAGTTGATAATGCTTTTGTGATAGACGAGGTTCATCGGCGTTTGATTGAACATATTCATCAGGGTATGCCAATCCAAGATCTTAAGGAAGATGTGCCTCCGTGGCATCTTATGCAATTGACTCTCTTTGAAATTACTTTACCTGAATTAAAGGGAGCTAATGATAAAGAATATCAACTGGCTGAATTGGTGGGTATGATGGAACAATTATTTGCTGGTTTGGGCACTATTGGCGCCAAGCAAGCGCACAATCATTTCGTGTTTGAGATTGCGGTAGCGGATAATAGTGACGACATTGTTTTTTATGCTGCTATACCAAATGGATTTGTGACTTTATTTGAGAAGCAGACACTATCGCTGTTTCCTCATGCAGTTATTACAGAGCAAGTGCATGATTATAATATTTACGTTGATGGTGGATACACGTTTGTGAGCGAAGTGCTATTAAAAAAACATCCTATTTACCCAATAAAAACCCATGACGCCTTTTCTTCTGATCCACTGGCGGTAATTCTCAATGCCTTTTCCAAAATTGAACGGGAGGGCGGCGGAGCCGCCCTCCAATTCGTCGTCCGTCACCCACAACACACCTATCGTCAGACTTATGAGGGAATTATTAAGCGAGTCCGCAAGGGAATGAAAACTGGTGAAGCGATTAGACGTAGTACTTTTGGCGGAGAGGTATTGGCTTCACTCAGTGATTTTGCTTTCTCAGCTGCTAAATCAGAAAAGGACACTCCTGATACTTTAGAAGTGGACAATGAATCGTTGGATGTTTTTGCTAAAAAAATCACCACCCAGATTGTTGAAACTAATATTCGGATAGCGGTGTCGGCGCGGACCGCGGTCCGCGCCGAACAAATCCTCGAAGAAATCGAGGCCACCTTCAATCAGTTTGATGCTGTCGAATCCAATCATCTTATTTTTAAACATCACCACGGTTCAGCTCTCAAACAGGCCGAAAAAGCTTTTTCATTTCGTGAATTTAATCAGAAGCAGTTAATCCCGCTATCACTGACCGAATTGGCTACAATGATTCACTTCCCGGGCAATGGTATTGTTTCTTCGCCACAATTCAAGCAATCTAATGCTAATACTGCTCCCGCACCAACTCAGATTCCGACTAAGGGCACACTTCTAGGCGTCAATCATCACCGTAATATTTCGCGCGATATTTTTATCACCGCTGAAGACCGCTTGCGACATTTCTATATTATTGGACAGACAGGAACTGGTAAAACGACCTTGATGAAGAATATGATTGTCCAAGACATCTTGCGTGGCGATGGTGTCTGTATGATTGATCCTCATGGTACTGACATCGAGGATGTGATTGGCGCCGTCCCGCCCGAGCGGGCCGACGACATCATTTACTTTGATCCGTCTCAGATGGAAAACCCTGTCGGTCTAAATATGCTCGAATACGATATCAATAAACCAGAGCAAAAGACTTTTGTGGTTAACGAACTATTTTCTATTTTCCAGAAATTGTACGGTGGTAACCCTGAGTCAATGGGGCCGATGTTTGAACAGTATTTCCGTAACGCCACTTTGCTAGTGATGGAAGATCCGGATAGTGGTAATACGCTGATGGATATCAGTCGCGTCATGGCTGACGCCAAATACCGGAGGATGAAATTAGAAAAAGCAACCAACCCCGTGGTCGTGCAATTCTGGCGTGAGATTGCCACCAAAGCCGGTGGGGAAGCGTCACTCGAAAATATCGTGCCGTACATCGTGTCAAAATTCGACGTCTTTACCGCCAACGACTACATCCGACCAATTATTGGCCAGCAAAAATCCGCCTTCAATTTCCGGCAGATTATGGATGAAAAGAAAATCCTCCTGGTTAATTTATCCAAAGGTCGCCTAGGCGAAATCAACGCCAATCTCATTGGTATGATTTTGGTGGGCAAGATTCTGATGGCGGCCTTATCGCGTGTTGATGATTCTAGCAAAAGCTTTCCGCCATTTTATCTCCACATGGATGAGTTTCAGAACGTGTCGACCAATTCCATCTCGGCTATTTTATCTGAGGCGCGAAAGTACAAACTCGGCCTCACTATTGCCCACCAATTTATCGCTCAGCTTGACCAAAATATCCGTGATGCTGTTTTTGGTAATGTTGGTTCGATTGCAGCGTTCCGAGTTGGTCCAGATGACGCTACCGCCCTGGAGAGCCAATTTTTGCCAGTCTTTAATGCGAGCGATTTGATGAATGTGCCAAATCACAATGCCTACGTCCGAATTTTGGCCGATGGTACACCAACCAAGCCATTTAGTATTTCAACCCACGCCCCAACGCCTATTAATAGATCGGATGTAGAAGAGAGAATTGTTGCGAGCGCCGCCCGCTACGGTCGTCCCCGGGCAGAGGTCGAAGCCGAAATTCAAGCAAGGTATATAAAAGAGCTGGTTCCATCGTTGGGGGATGATATATTATAGTTATTATGGAAAATTCTGAGCAGGCAAATTTGGAAAATAAAAAATTAATAAGCATTGAAACTACTGACGGATGTTTGGAACTCCTCAGACATTCAGTAGTATTGTTTCGCCAAGTTTACCAAATTCGTGATGCTCTTGGTTTTGGAGAACACAGGTCCCGCATGTTGAATGCAGATGTTGATGGTTATCGCACATTTCGCGATAACTACCTAAAACTAAAAAATCACTTACGCGGAGTCATTTCTAATACTGAAGAAACAGGCGGAGGGGTAACTTTTGAAACTGTGGAGAGGGCACAAGTTCTATATAACCGCCTGATCCAATATCGGGACAGGGTGGTTAATTTTGCTGAATCAAAAGGAATTGAATTTGTTGATGAAGAGGTAACCGATAATGAATTAATGACTATGGAAAAAGAAGAATTACCAAGATCCGCAGTGAACGATAGTTCACTTAAGGATATGGCTGAACATACATTTTTACCAGAAGAAGTTGGTACTAAAGACGATTTTGTGAGGAACGTGAGAGGTCGTTTAATAAAGGCGGTTGTGGCGGCCGGGGAGACCTCAGAGTATGCAAACAACCTGCTAGCAAAATCACTAGATAAGATGCCGTTTAATGGTAGACCAAAAGGTGAAATTGCTGCCGAGGTCAATCGAGTTATCCTTAATATTTACAAAGGTCTCGGAAAACCAATCCTGTCCGAGGAAGTCAAGTTACCAGACACAGATTTATTTGGGGAAGCAGAACCGGTTGTGTCTGAAGTTGTCTCAGAAGTGGGTGATATTGGTGCAGATACTGATGCAAAAAATAAAAGAAATGAGAATAGAGTGGCTGAAACGCCAATGGAAAATGCTGATACAGTAAAACATGAAGCGGGGCCAGTTTTTGATTTGAAAACTTTACAAGACAAAGTTTCTCAATTGGAAAAATCAGCTCAGAATGCGCAATTTAACTTATCGGAAAGAAGTGAGTATTTACAACTAAAAGAGCTAGTTAAAAAAATAGAGATTCTCGATGGACGGATTAGTAACGATGGACTCGATTGGGAGTCTGATGAAAAAATAAGAGCATTTCGCCTCAAAACAACTAACGAACAAATTACTTTTTTACAAGCACAGACAGATGGATTATTACAAATATTGAATGACAAGATTAACCAAAAATCTGAATCATTTAAAAACCATTTTGGAGATGTGATGGTTGAATTGAGAAATTCAATGCCTGAACTTGATACCGATTTTTCTAAATTAGAATCAGAGCCAAAGATAGAAAAGAAAACCGGCTGGTGGGATAAAGACTTTCAAAAGTCTGGTGATATTAATAAAGAAATGGTTGCACAGGACCCTGGAACACTCGAGGATGAAAGCACCTCTGTTTCAAAATATCAAAATCATTTGCCTGGTAGGGAAAATGACGATGACAATAGCAAGGTACTTGATTGGGAAGAAAATCCAACATCAGTTATCTTTCCTAATTCTAGGGATAGTGATGACATATCTAATGCAGAATTGTTGCGAAAAAACAAACTAGAGGATTTGTCTTCTGGAGTGCCATCTAATGAAACCTTAAAAAATAACACTTCAACAAGTCCCACAAAAACCAGCGAAGTATTGATAGAGAAAGAAGATCAGGAAGTTGATGTCTATACAAAAATACGTAATCGATACATGAAGATAAAGGGAGATGTTGGTAACTTAGTTGTTTTTGACGCCACTGTAAAAGATACACCTGTATATGAAACTCATAAACGCCAAGTAATAAAAATTGAATCACTCTTAAAGGACAAAAGATCAATTACTGGTAATTTTAGTTATATTCAAGCATTACTTAATATTATGGAGGAAGATGTAAAAAAAATGTTGGCCAGTATTGATAGGCAATCCACTTCCGGTGAATCAAAACCAGAAAAAATAAAACCCAAAAGTGAAGAAGAAATATTAAAGGAGATGGACGGCGACATCGAGAGATTTCGATTACTGCTCGGGGCGGATAGTGAAGACAATGAGCAGTTAGCGACGTTGATTAGGATCAGATCATTGGTGGCTGATCAGGGGGAAGAGGATAAGACAGTGCATAAAACTAGATTAGTCCCATATTTAAGAGTATACCGAGAGAACCTTGAAAAATTGGAAAAAGATCTACAAGCCCAACCGTCGAGAAAACCAAAAGGTGAGGGTTTGCCTTATGGTATTCCTATTACCGAAGCAATGAAAGACAACTACCAAACTTCTGGTGAAAAACTTCACGCTACTAACGCTGAATTAATAGCGCTCGATAAAGAGTTAGCGGAAAATATGGCTAGGCCAGGGGAGGACTGGGTACTCCGAAAACGTAAAGGTATTTGGCTGCAGATGGATTTGAAGGATTTGGAATTGATGCGAATTAAGAGAGCACATCTTGAAAATTACCAAGACTTGGTTAAAGTTGGTACGCCGAACGCCGAGGTACCCGTATCGCCAGTAGTAGAATTTGAAAAAGCTAATCTTGAAAGAAGACTAGCTTGGCAAAATGAAACCACTAAAAAACGTTTTGGATTATTAAAGAAAATTTTTAGTCGAACAACAGCTGGGGTGGCGGTAGGAGCAGTGGTGGGAACTATGCTCGGTAATGGGGAAATACCAAACGGTGGTAAAAGTCCTTATGTATCTTTAGATAAAATGTCTATCGGTCAGGCACTGGCAGATTCAGGAGACGAGATGCCAATCATAGCGACCAACCCCGATGCCCAAACTATCAGTCATGATGCTCCTCAGTTGGGTAATATTGATTTGTCAGATAGTTTACCGGAAGTGGTGATATCGCCAGAGCCAGTGTTGCCACTGACAGATTCATCAGAAATAATTCCTAAATTGTCTTTTTCTGAATCAACAGTCCAAAGTGGAGTTAACGATAATAATATTTTCAGTGATAAGGCCTTGCAGTCTGGTCATGATGCTGGGGTGGAATTAAAGTACCCAGAGAATATAAGTCCAGATAATCTGGTAGCGCTAGAAAAAATGGAATCCAATCGGTTTCTGGTAGAAGTTCCGCATGATGTCTATTGGAATATTATGGAAGGACAAACTAACGCTGGTGATTTGCCGTTTTTGAGCAAAATTAACCTTGATTACAAGCAAGCCCTGATTGATTTGGTGCGTGACCGGATTGATGCTGACTCAGAATTACGATCGGAATTAGGTTTCGGTAAGGATTCGGCTGATCAAACTTATATTGGAGAGGAGATAAATATTGAATTACTTAATAAAATAACTGAAGAAGTGGCAGCTCAAAATAATTTCCTGTTACCTAGGTTTACGCTTGGTACTGTGGCCAAAACTGAAGCAATTTTACCAAGTGGAATTGCACCAGTCGAGAAGAGGCAGTTTGATAGTCCGAATGCCGTTGAGGGAGAACACAAGTCACCGATAGAATCTGGAGCTGTAATTATCACCGATAGTGTAGCCGAGCAATTTAAAAATGATTTTGTGGGTGGCGAGCAGGCATACAATCGAGTGTTCAATTCCTGGATTCAGGCCATTGAAGGATTTACCGATGGAGATGAGGGTTGGTTTTCAAATTTATTTGGCAAGGCAAATAAAAGTGCTTTTGCTGTTTTAGAAAAGATGACAGTGGCAGAGTTAGATAATTTGGCAAAGTTATCTTCGTCTGAATTGCGTAAAGAAGTGCGACTTTTAGAATTACCGATTGCTGAAGTCAGAGCTTGGTTGGATAAATTCACTACCTGGATGAATTCAAGGCAGTTAACTGGAATTAAATCAGCTGACGAGTTTTCTAAATTAGCCAAGAAAGCTTTTGTGCTAGAAAAATTAATTCCCTCACCTAAGGGTGAGGAAAAATAAAATATGGATATCTCAACTATTTTAGCTACAGATTTAAAGTCCACTCTCGGTTTAGCTGACATGAGTAAGGTTCAGCAAAGACAGTTTTTAGATGACTTGGGCGGGGTGGTATTGGAAGGTGCATTACTACGTTATCTGGAGCAATCTGATGAGGATGACCAGTCAGTTTTTAGTTCCTGGGTCCAAACCCATGCCAATGATGGTGACTTACTACCTAAATTATTAAAAACCTACCCAAAATTTGAAAACTCTCTGACTGATGAAATTGATGCTTTTAAAACTGATGCCATTAGAGTTGCTGATAAAAATAAATAATTTTTAGGTAATGCACAGAACTAACTAACAACCAGTATTATTTTTTAGATAGGGGTGTTATTATTATCTTAATATGGTAACGGGTGATCGTTCTTTAGTTAGTGTAGGCACTTCGTTTGATTTTAATTCTCAAGCGGGTATTTTGATTGTCTTACAAGCAATTCGTTCCAGCGACTTAGTAGTGGCTAAGCGTAATGAATTGCGTGATTTAGTTTTTCTTTATGCTAATGGCGGAGGTGATCCGGCAATGAGAAACATGCTTGAAGAGCGACTGCTTGCCAATCAAATAACGCCAGCCCTCATTACGATTTCGGTTAAGAAAGAAAAGGATAACAATCAACCAAGTACCGTAATGTACAGTGCCGGATTTTCCGGTGGCCGGCCGGCTCCAATTTTTACCCCAGCAGTGATTACCGGGCATGGAAGTGAAGCCACACAATCAGATACAGTTAGTCAACCACAATCCGAAGTGGTAAATGAGAAGTATGATGTGAGTATAGTTGAAAATTCTAAGGAAAATTTGGTCCCTCCTTTCATTTCACCTGAATCAATAAAAACAGAAGTGCCAAAAATAAACCCGCAGACTATTTTTAATCAGTCTGCTAGTGAGAAAAATGGGGCGGAGGCCACAAGTGTTAGTCCTGTTTCGCTGGACCGATTAAGTAGAATTCGGACAATAAAAGCTGACATCAATGATAAAGTCGGTAATCCAGTTAATCTGATTAATATTGATAACAGTCTCGGTCGAGAATATATGACCTCATTGCTTGAGGCAATGAAATTACTTAATGGTGGTTCTGAAAATGAAATTACAAAATCAATGCAACGGCTTGAGGTTGTTTATGAACAAGTAAAAACATTAATTGAACTCAATGAAGTGAAAGACGTGCCAGAATTAAATTCACAAAGAAAGATTGATATAATTGAACCAATTCAGCCGACTCCAGTTGTTCTACAAAACCAACAAACATCTAGGCCGGTAATAGTGTCCAGAATTACACCAATAACTCCGTCACTACCACCTACTCCACCCACTCCACCCACTCCACCAGTCCCAGAAATAACAAAGACAATCCACATCACTCCTCCAACAATACCAGCAAGACAACAGTCAGCGCCAGTGATGGAAGTTAAACCTGTTTTGGCACCAAAACCGGTACCAGAAACCGTGGTGACACAATCAATTCAACCTGACATTCAGAAGGTGCCGGTTATTCCAAGACCTGCTCCTCTTTTGCCTCCAGTTGAGCCAATAACTAAAACGTCATTAATTGGAGAGGTTACACCACTGGTAAGTCCAGTAACTATGTCTAGTGCGCCAGTTGAAGAAAATATTTCAGCTGATAAAAGTCCAGCTGATGTTGATCAGGTAATACCAATTATATCCACCAGACACGGGATTGGTGTTCCGGTGGCAGATGCTGTGCCATTGCGAACCCTACAGGATTTACCGTCTGCTGATTCATTAAAGACATCAAGCCAGGGAGAAAATCCTCTTTATACTGACGAAATTGATAATGGTTTAGACCAACTTCTTTCCGAATGGGTTTTATTTAAAAGAAGTGGACTCTTTGGCACTGGTCCTAAGGGGCGTGAACATCCATTGTTTAAAAAAATTGCCGAGATTCAAATGCCGTTACTTTTATCTGGGCGTTTTGAGGGATATGCACCGGAAATAAAGCAAAGTATTACTGATTATATGAATGGTTGGCGTTATGAACAAGGTATTATTTATGAGCCAGGTGAAACTTTTGAACAATATCTGCGACGAGTAATCCGTCATATTATTGATTGGCAAAATAAGAAACGTGCGACATAATAATGTCATGCTTCCGCACCACGCCATTGTTTGTATTACTGATTCGCGATCTGAATTGCCGTTTGATTTGGTTGAATTGGCTTTAGTATCTGAAATAGTAAATATTACGACCATTACTTTATCAATTGCGGAAGTGCGAAGATTGATTGAAAGGGCATATCAAACACCATTTGAAAGATCCAGTCAAACATTTATTATTGATGTGACCCAGATTGCAGTTGAGGCCCAACACGCTCTCCTTAAAATTTTAGAAGAGCCACCCGTCACCAGTAGATTTATTTTTTCCATTCGTCCGGAAACTACTTTGTTGCCAACTCTTCGTTCACGCCTTCATGAGATAAAGAGAAATGAACCAGCTGTAGCGGTTTTACCAACGGAGTTTATGGAATTCTTGACAGCTTCAATTGGTGAACGGATGGCTATAATTACCAAGGTGAGCAAAGACAAAGATGTGGTTTTTTTGGCAAATTTGGCAACTGGGCTAACATTATGGTTACAGCAAAACTCGTTGAATATCAGAGATAATAAGTCTGCTCAACTATTATTGTGTCTAACGTCCTTGCAGATGCGTGGGGCAGGGAAGAAAATGTTGTGGGAGGACATCGCTCTACAATTACCGATAAAAAAGACCAGTGGGTAGTAAAATGCTATACTGGGCGAAACCTTAGATTAATATTAAAAACATCAACACCATGGACGAATCATTTGAACAAAAATTAAAAGAGGCGTTGGGTTGGCTACGAAAGGAATATACTGGTATTCGAACCGGACAAGCAACTCCAGCACTACTGGATGGTATTAAGGTGGAAAGTTATGGGACCTTTATGCCGATTGTACAGGTGGGTTCGGTGGGTATTGAAGACGCTAGAACAATTAGAGTTGCTCCTTGGGATTTGAGTCAAGTGCCGGCAATTGAGCGTGCCATCAGGGAAGCCGATTTGGGGGTTTCGGTTTCCAGTGACTCAATGGGTCTGCGAGTCATATTTCCTGAACTCACCAGTGAACGTCGTGCCCAGTTGGTAAAGCTTGCTAAAAGTAAGTTAGAGGACGCCAGAGTGACTGTCCGAGCGATCAGAGATGAGGTGATGAAAGATATTGATGCCAAGCTCAAAACTAATGATATTAGTGAAGATGATAAATTCTCCATGAAGGACAAGGTTCAGAAATCTGTTGATAATATTAATAGAAATCTAGAAACACTATTTACTCAAAAGGAATCAGAAATCAGTTTATAATACTATGTCTATAATAATCTCCGTAGGAATTTTTTTGGCAGTCTTGTTCGTACTAATTTTAGTACATGAATGGGGACATTATATTGTCGCCAAACTAACCGGAATGAGAGTCGATGAATTTGGAATTGGTTTTCCGCCCAAACTTTTTTCCTTTAGAAAGGGCGAAACAGAATATACCCTTAACGCCCTACCAGTCGGTGGCTTTGTAAAGATTTATGGTGAAAACCCAGATGAGTTAGAAGTGGATAATGGGGGAGGGGCAAACGACCGGTCGCGCGCCTTTGGCGCGCGACCGAAGTGGGCTCAAATACTAGTACTTTTAGCTGGTGTGACTATGAATATGGTCTTGGCCTGGTTGTTGCTAATTGTTATTTTGTTAACCGGAATACAGTCTACTGTGGAAGAGGGACAACAAGGTGCTGATGCTATGCTAGTTATTTCTGATGTGATGGTTGGTAGCCCGGCCGACGGTGTTTTGCCACCTCGGAGTGAAGTAGTTTCAGTTATGGCAGGGAATAAGAGGTTAGATAATTTAATACCGTCAGCTTTTAGTGATTTTATAGTAGAGAATGCAGACGTTGAAATAGTTATTACTTATATTTTTAAAAATGAAAATAGCACTGCGATCCTAACACCGCATACTGGAGTACTAAGCGACTCATCTTCACGACCGGCTATTGGAGTAGCTCTGGCCCTGGTGGAGTTAAAACACTATTCTGTATTGGAAGCGATAAGTCAGGCCAGTTTACAGACTGTTGCCATTACTAAAGCCATCACTGTAGGCCTTGGCGGCCTAATTAAAGGAGTCATAACTGGCACGGCCGATTACTCACAAGTATCTGGTCCGATTGGAATTGTTAGTTATGTAGGAGATGCAGTAGCGATTGGATTCACTGCACTGCTTTATTTTATGGCTATCATATCTATTAACTTGGCAGTAATAAATTTATTACCAGTGCCGGCTCTTGACGGCGGAAGAATTATATTTGTGGTGATAGAAGCAATCATTAGGCGTCCGTTAAACCCGGTCTGGGCAGGGAGAGTCAATCTAGTTGGTTTTGCCTCCTTGATGCTGTTGATGTTACTGGTAACGGTACACGATGTGTTGCGTCTTTGGTAATCTGTATAAAGTTGTCATCGTTATCGTTGTGTTTGCAATGACTTCCATGTTGTCGTAGCTGTCTTTGCCTGCCTGCGCAGACAGGCGAACCGTAGTGAAGCAATCCATATCGTCGTCATCGTGGATCGCCACGTCATTCCCTTACAGGGACTGTACACCTTGTCGCTCTTTTTACAAAAGAGCTGGCAAGGTCTTGCGAAAATCCTTCTATACAGAAGCTGTTCAGGTTGTCACTATTTTTGCAAAATAGCAGGCAACCTCTTGCGAAAGTCCACTGGACTTTCTCACCTATGCTTTCTCACTCGCGAAGACGACGACCACCGTCCGTCTTTGCGAGTCGCAACGAAGCAATCCACGTCGTCACTGTTTTGGATTGTCACGTCAGTCATCATTCCTTCATTGCAAATTGTAGTTGTGACAATCCTTAGGTATAGACATCAATATTAATTAACATAGACGCAGTAAAATCATTATTTTGCATTCTACTCATTCTGCTATAGAATGAGTATCTATGAATATTCGAGTACAGCCCCGTATTCCCATTAGGGTGTTTATTTTCTATTAAAGGTTATTTACTAATGACTAAGAATTAACACATGCGACAATCAAAACTATTTACTAAAACCCGCAAAGAAGCACCAGCTGATGAGGTTTCAAAGAATGCTCAACTTCTAATTCAAGCCGGTTTTATCTACAAGAACATGGCCGGGGTGTACACCTTTTTACCGCTCGGGTTGCGTGTAATTGAAAAAATTAAAGATATCATTCGTGATGAAATGAACGCTATTGGCGGACAAGAAATGTACATGCCTAGCTTACAAGATTCAGAAATTTGGCGGCAAACCGATCGCTGGAGTGATGAAAAAGTTGACGTCTGGTTTAAAACCGAATTAAAAGCCGGTGGGGAGGTCGGGTTGGCTTGGACACACGAGGAGGTAATTACTGATTTAATGCGTCAGTATGTTTCTTCATATAAAGATTTGCCACTTTTTGCCTATCATATTCAAACAAAATTCCGTAACGAAATGCGGGCCAAAAGTGGCATTATGCGTACACGGGAGTTTTGGATGAAAGACTTGTATTCTTTTTCTGCTACCGAGGAACAACATCATAAATTTTACGAAGAATGTGCCCAGGCCTACAAGCGCATTTTTGATCGAATTGGTATTGGTGACAAAACCTATCGCACCTTCGCTTCTGGTGGCGCTTTTACAAAATTTAGTCATGAATTTCAGACTTTGGCTGAGGCGGGTGAAGATGTTGTGTATGTAAACGAGGCCAAAGGAATAGCAGTTAATGAAGAGGTTTTAGCCGAAGCCGACCTAGGTGAACTTGGAGTAACAAGAGATGAGCTTGAAAAGCGGAAAAGTATTGAAGTGGGTAATATTTTTTCATTAGGGACAAAATTTTCAGAAGCCCTGGGCTTGACTTTTATGGATGAGAACGGGGCTCCTCAACCCGTTATTATGGGTTCTTATGGAATTGGCCCCGCTCGTGCCATGGGCACAGTGGTTGATTTATTGGCTGACGAGAAGGGAATAGTTTGGCCAGAGTCAATTGCGCCGTTTTTGGTGCATTTGGTTGTCCTTAATAACGACGATGAGGAGATACGCGACTGGGCAGATGGAATTTACGACTCATTGACTGAAAGTGGGGTAGAGGTTCTCTATGATGACCGCGATGCTAGAGCCGGAGAAAAATTTGCTGACAGTGATTTGATTGGTATTCCGTACCGAGTGATAATTAGTAGAAAAACCAAAGCTGAAGGAAAGTTTGAAGTGGTGACGCGCGCCACGGGTGACACAAAATTAGTCACTGAGGCAGAACTATCAACCATGTTTGTAAAATAATTTCATGAACATTTTTTCCCGAATCATTTCAAAAATTCTTAACTCTTTGTCGACTGATATCGGGATTGATTTGGGTACGGCTAATACTCTGATTTATGTTAAAGGGAAGGGAGTAGTCATCAATGAACCAACTATTGTAGCGATTAATAAGAAAACTGGACAGCTGGTAGCGGTTGGAAGCGAGGCTCGAGTGATGCAAGGGAAGACACCGGGGCATATTGAGGTCATTCGTCCATTGGTGGACGGAGTAATTTCTGATTTTGAGGTCACCGAAGAAATGCTTGGCTATTTTATCAATAAGGTCCGAAGCGATATGCGTACTCTTTTAGCCCCACGAGTTTTGATTGGAGTACCGTCTGGTATTACCAATGTGGAGATGCGGGCGGCGCGTGATGCTGCCCGCAATGCTGGAGCCCGTGAGGTTTTTTTGATTGAGGAACCAATGGCGGCCGCCATCGGTGCCAAGCTACCAGTATCTAGCGCAGTTGGTAATATGATTATTGATATCGGTGGTGGCACAACTGACATTGCAGTCATTTCTCTTGACGGAATTGTTGTGTCAAAAAATCTCCGGGTAGCTGGGGATCATCTTAGTCAAGCCATTGCCAGTTATATTCGTGATCAGTTCAAGGTTTATGTTGGTGAAAAAACTGCAGAGGATGTAAAAATTATATTGGCCGCCATTGAACACAGGGATAAAGAGGGTAGTAAAGAACACATAATTCGTGGCCGAGATGTTATCACCGGTTTGCCTCGTGAGGTAGTAATTACAGATAGTGATGTTCGTGATGCCATTGCCTTACAGGTTGACAGTATTGTTGAAGCGGTCCGTAGTGTTCTCGAAATTACCCCACCAGAAGTGATGGCTGATATTATGCAACATGGCATTCACCTCTCTGGTGGCGGAGCACTGATACCAGGTTTACGTACTCTTCTTGAGGAAGTGCTTGAGGTACCAGTAATAATTGTCCCTGATCCCCTACGCGCGGTGGTTCGGGGTGCTGGAATTGTAATTGAAAACCTTGAATTATATGAAAAAATACTCATTGATAAAGAGGGGGAGTTATCACCGAATTTCACTAATTAGATATAGCTTCCTAATAATAATTATCGCTGGGGTGATAGCCCTTGGTATTTTATTAGTGCCACGTATTCTGTCGGGAGCGGTAAATTTATTTTGGCTACCATTTGATACGGTTAGGGTCTGGGTGATGGAATCGGGTGGATCATTCTCTCGATATTTTAATGAACGAGGCGTTTTATTGAATGAATTGGATCAGTTACAAATACAGGTAGCTATGCAACAAGCCAATGAAAATAGCCTTCATAAACTACAGGTTGAAAATCAGGATTTTCGTTCTCTTTTGGAGGCCGTACCTGATGATAGACTCTTGGCGACAGTGGTAGCTCGTCCCAACCAATTACCTTATGATCAATTATTAATTAACCGTGGTTTTAATCAAGGAGTGGAAGAAAATGTCCCAGTTTTTCTGGGGAAGGACCAAGTAATTGGCCTGGTGTCAAAAGTACAAGCTAACACATCCTTAGTAACCCTGATATCCACTCCGGGCTTTAGGGCAACTGCCTATATTGTTGGACCTAATATTTATACTTATACTGAAGGTATGGGCGGAGGAATTGTTCGAGTGCAAGTACCGCAAGGTGTGTTATTACAAACTGGTAATTTGGTGATGTTTCCAGCTATTGATTCTGGGGTTTATGGTTCGATTGATGAAATTAGCACCTCGCCAACCCAGCCAGAACAGTATGGTTATGTCACTACAGGAACCTCATTACAAAATTTGCAATATGTAACCATCGGTCGAACACCAATATCCCCGCACTCTTTTGAGGAGGTGGAGCAGTTGGTTGAAGCGGTGACATCTAATTTACTTTTGGTTCCGGTACCAGTAGACAAGTTAGTGACCACTTCGGTTATTAACGCCACTTCAAGCACAGTTGATGATTCAGGTTCATCAACCACAGTAACAAACTGACTAACACGATGAATTTATTTTTGCGTTTATTTTTATTTTTAATTATTACCATTTTTTGGTATATTGGTTTGTTTTGGTATAGTTTGCCATTTTTGTTTTGGTATTCATTCAAATGCCAGCCCTATGAATTGTTGTTAGTTGGTTTATTGATTGATGTTCAGTTTATGACCATCTCCACACTACCAATGTATACCCTTTTTTCCTTTGGGTGGATAATTTTAGTTGCCTGGTTAAGACCGAAGCTAATGGTTTATACTAACACTGTATGAAATGGCATAGAAATAAAAAATTGCCAGTGGAGTTTGACGAAATACTTTTAGATTTATCAAATTTACCTTCATTTAATATTACCAGGTTAGAAGGACGGCGCGAATTACCAGTAGCTTCTCGTAATATTTATGTTGTTGGAGCCATTTTTTTGTTAGTTACCATTGGCTTTTTTTTAAGGATTTATTTACTTCAGATAGTGTCTGGAAAGGAATACAGAACCATTAGTGACAATAATAGTGTTAGTAAAACCGTAATTATCGCGGAACGCGGTGTGGTGAATGACCGTTATGGTGAACCTCTGATTTGGAATGATTATGACTTAACTAATAAATATGATTTCCCAATCAGATCATATTCAGATCGAATGGGGTTGGGGCAATTAATCGGTTATGTTAGTTATCCAAAAAAAGATAAGTATGGTTTTTATTATCGTACGGAATATTTGGGCCGAACTGGGGTAGAAAGTGCCTTTGAATCAATTCTTCATGGTGAAAACGGGCAAAAGATAGTTGAAGTTGATGCTTTGGGTAAGGTGGTAGGAGAACATGTTGTTAGTGTTGCTGTACCCGGTGGAGAGCTTAAATTATCAATTGATGCCAGTTTATCTGAAGCAATGTACCAAATTATTTCTGGAGCCGTTGAACAAGCCGGCTTTCGTAGCGGGGCAGCAGCCATTATTGATGTTCATACTGGTGAGATGTTGGCCATGACCAGTTTTCCCTCTTATGATCCCGAGGTAATGGCCGATGGAGATGATATTGAAAAAATTAACGAATACAATAGCGACCCCCGTTTTCCATTTTTAAATAAGGCTGTTAGTGGTCTTTACACGCCAGGTTCCATTGTAAAACCTTTTGTAGCTTACGGAGCATTAGCGGAAAAAATTATTGATCCTGATAAGATTATTACCAGTACCGGAAAAATTACTATTCCCAATCCCTACAACCCAGAGAATCCGTCAGTCTATCGCGACTGGCGAGTACAAGGCCAAATGACGATGCGGGAAGGAATTGCTTTCTCCTCCAATGTCTACTTTTACACCATCGGAGGGGGATTTGGTGACCAGCCAGGATTGGGAATCATTAAAATGGATAAATACTTTAACCTTTTTGGTTTGGGTGATAAAACCGGAATTAATGTGGCTACCGAGCAAGAGGGAACAATACCCAGTCCAGAATGGAAGCAAAAAGTCTTTGGCGATGAATGGCGTCTGGGGGATACCTATTTCACTGCCATCGGGCAATATGGCTTTCAGCAAACACCATTGCAAATGTTGCGGGCGTACGCAGCCATCGCTAATGGAGGTTTTTTGTTGACACCACATGTTGTCATGGAAAATACAAGCGCTGAGATTGATTTACATCTAGATGAAAATTATTTAAAAATAATTCATGAAGGAATGCGTATGACTGTAAACTATCCTGGAGGAACAGCCAGACCGTTAGAGCGAAATGATGTGGCCATCGCAGCTAAATCTGGGACAGCTCAGGTAGGAGAAGGAAACGCCTATGTCAATTCTTGGGCGGCCGGTTTTTGGCCATACGAGAAGCCAAAATATGCGTTTATCATGATGATGGAGAATGCCCCGAGCTCCAATACTCTAGGAGCAACGCGGGTAATGGGTGATGTTTTTGATTGGATGGCCATCAATCGACCCCAATATATCAATCCTCAGACCTCAGAACAATAAAGACATTTTAATCCACATTTGACCTAAGGACATAAGTGCGTATAATTGACGTACATTAATTTTGCATATGAATGATCAACAATCTTATTTGACCGCAGAGAAATTTAACGAACTTAAGAAAGAGCTGGATCACCTAAAAACCGTTCGCCGTAAGGAAGTGGCCGAGTCACTTGAATATGCCCGGAGCTTGGGAGATTTATCAGAAAACGCCGAGTACCAAGAGGCGCGTGATATGCAGACTGCTATTGAGGAGCGTATCGGTCATCTGGAAAAAGTTATTAAAGAGGCCAAAATAGTTGCCACTGACAAAAAAGGTGATGTAATAGTTCTCGGTTCTATTGTTATTATTCAAAAAGACAAAGATAAAGAAAGCCATACCTACACTATTGTCGGTTCAGAGGAAGCCAATATTCACGACAAAAAATTATCATACCTTTCACCGCTCGGAGAAGCATTGATGGGAAAAGGTAAAGGTACAGAATTTTCTTTTGAGACACCAGCTGGTAAACAGAAGTATAAAGTACTTAAGGTTGAATAATTAAATATCCATTACTAACAAAAACCGACCGCTAATGCGATTGGTTTTTGTTAGTAAACCTAAATCCATGAACTTATGGATTGTTTTGCCCGCTTGCTCCGTTAGAAAGCGTATTTTTAATAGGGCGAACAAAGATACTTCACCTCTGTCATTGCGAGGAAGGAGGAGGGACGACGAATGACGTGGCAATCAAGAGTCTCGTTAATAAACCTTGGCAAAATTACTAATAACCGTTACTATAGTTGATACTATGTCTACATTTGATGAAGTGATTGAAGAAAGACGAAAAAAACGTGATGCGC
>MFMT01000004.1:0-3498 GCA_001783565.1 Candidatus Kaiserbacteria bacterium RIFOXYD1_FULL_42_15
GTCTTTGTGACTCCCTAGACCCAATCTGGTACCCTATACCTATCACTCTAGTCCAGTGACATTAAAAACAATAATCATAAGTTCTATGACTTATTATTTAGGGGTAGATTTGCACAAGAGGACTCAGACTTGGGTTCTCCTGAATGAGAAGGAAGACACTCCAATCTTCACTAAAGTATATGGAGTCACACCAGAAGAAGTATCAGTTGCTTTAGTAAATGTGACTAAATACGGTGACATCGTAGCAGCCATCGAACCAGTCTGTGGTTGGCAGTGGCAGGTGGACGAGATGAGGAAAGCTGGAATCACGGTACAAGTGAGTAACCCCAGAAAGACAGTGGCTATCGCTAAGTCACTGCAAAAGACAGATATTAACGATGCTACCACTCTAGCAGTGTTAGTTCGAACTGGCTTATTGTATACCAGTACCGAGGTTACCCCAGAAACCAGAAAACTTCGTGCCTTAGTCCGGGAACGAAGTTTTCTAATCCAGCTACGAGCTAGTATGCAATGTCGCTTAGAAAGTGTTATCACCAGAGAGGGACGACACTTGTTAGCGGGAACCACTTCTAGCATGAAGGGTACCAATCTTATTTTAGCAAGTGATTATCCAGAATGGAAGAGAGCGGTTTTGATTCGGGCTGATATGACTACCTATATCAATCAAATAGAGAGAATTCTCGATCCTTATACTAATACACTATTGATAAAACTTCTCACCACCATTCCTGGAGTCGGTCGGATCACGGCTCTCACTTGGGTGGCAGAAATCAGTGACTTTGCTAACTTTTCTTCTCCAGAGAAGCTCTGTGCTTTTGCTGGTTTAGTACCAACTGAACGTTCCAGTGGTGGTGTTCAGAAACTGGGTCACATTACCAAAGCTGGCTCCACTCACTTGAGATACATGGCGGTCGAAGCAGCGATGCATATTCGCGAGGTTGAACAAACAGCTCACCTCTATGCCTTTTATGATCGAATTAAAAACAAACGAGGAGCTATGTGTGCTCGGGTGGCTTTGGCGAGGAAACTACTGACCATTGCCTGGCATATGGTGAATAAGAATGAACCTTATAAACAAATGGTATGAGATTAATCTTTCTTTCTTTCTTTGGTGCGTCTACCACTGCGTGATGATCTCGAATATATCCTCTAGTGCTCTGACACTGTGTTTGCGACTGAGACACCCGATACACGTTTGACGTCATGTGATTGCCGTTTGGCAAAACACGAATAGTCGAGTGGGTTTATAACACTTTCTTAAGTGAGTGTATCTTTGGTATACGCACCAAGGATGGAAAGAGTGGTTAATTGAAGAGTAACTGACTGATTGGGGTTAGATGTTGGGGTTATTTTAATTAAGGGAGGGGGTCTATAGTCGAGGAGCTTGTGACGTGGCCTGCCTGCGCAGGCAGGCAATCCATGGTAACGACATGAACAACTTCATCTTGAATCACAAAAAATCACTCAGGGACGGATGGCTTCTTTGTTAGCTACAGACAAAGAAACGCTCCCTGTAATTGAGTCTCCGGCTTCACCAGCAAACAAACCTTGTTCAACACTATCACGATAGGCCAAACGATAAACTTCTGGATCTTCATGCAGTCTATTTTCAACTACATGAAGAGCAGTCGCAGCTAATTGTTTGCGCAACATAAAATCATTAAGGAGTTGGGATATTTTTTTTGATAATCCTTCATCGTCACCACTATCATACAATAGTGCCGACTCCCCATCGACAAATAAATCACTTCGTAAGGAAGTTTTGGACGCAATCACTGGTGTACCAGCAGCGGTGGCACGAATAACCACATCGTCCCCCACACTATCATCATCACTCACAATCACAGTATCAGCCGTTTTAAAGTAAGAAGTGACATCATCAACGTTTCGCTCAAATACCACCTGTTCTTTAATACCGAGTATCTCTGTCCGTTTCTCAAACTCACTCCGGGCTGGACCATCACCGACAATAATCAATCCGATATGCGGACTACGCAGAATAAAACGGGCAGCATCAATGACCTGGTATGCAGTACTATTGTGAGTGAGAGCCCCGAAATAAACCATGATAAAAACAAACCGTGGGTATTTATCTTTGAGAGTAAGACCAGAAACTTTGGTATCAGTGATACTTTGATAATTATTAAATCTAGGAAGCGTAGCTACATCTGGTACGTGCGGATAAAGACGTTCAATGATTTTTTGAATCTGATTGGTAGATGTTCTGATACTGAGGAAACGTTTGGTAAGATAATGGGCCAAACGTAAACGCCATTTAGCATGTGGGTTCCTTATTAAAAATGACGGGGTAGTAAAATCTTCTAGGACGTGCAATTGGGTTGGTCTTTGATAGTGCTTACCTATTATTCTGGCTACCAGAGCACTTTCATAAGCATCACGCGCCACAATCAAATCGGGGCGAAAACCATCAGTAAAAAATAGTTGTTCTTTTATCAACTGGATAGCCACTCCTGGTACCAACCACCAATGACGGGCAGAGGCCACATATAACCAAACATTGGGTGCCACTCTCAAAACCGGGTTTTTGTTTTTAATTCCCTCTTGCAAAATCACAATATGAACTTCATCAAAAACTAGAGAGAGGTCCAAATAGCCATCTAAAGTTTGTTGGGTTTGGTTTAATAATGTGGTGTCTTGAGAAATAAATAGTAATCTAGTGGTTGTACGACTAGAAACAGCTTGATACTGCGAAGAACCCTCTCTGGCATTCTTGACAGATACTTGATTGTCAACTTTTTGTGAAGCATGAATATCATTTTTCAAGACATATTCAAGTACATCTTTTTGATGCTTAACATCATCGTACTTTGAAAGATCTACACGTTCCATATCTATTATGACAATGATTATACCGTGGAGTTAATTAAATTACATTAAGGGTTATCAATTGTTTGAATAAACTTTTTACAAAGTGACGACGTTGATTGCTCCACTTCTCGCCGCCCCTCTTCTTGAACTATCCGGAATTTCCGGATAGTTGATTCTTCGTCTAGCTCATCTGTTTTGTAAATATTTACAATGTGTTCGTTTACAGTTTTTGTATTAACAGAAAAAGCAGTAGATATCTGCGCCTGTGTCGCCCAAACGGTTTCGTTAGTAAAATATCAACGCAACTCTAATGCCCCAGATTTGCTCTGGTAAATCACTAGATTTTTAGTTTTTGAAATTGTTTTCTTCTTCGTCATATTTAATTATATTATCACAAACAGAAATCCAAATTCTTGCCATCGTAATGAGAGATGTGACGGTTATAACATGGATTGCTTCACTCCGTTCGCCTGTCTGCCCTGCATGCCATGCCTGCGCATGCAGGGCAGGCATGGCAGGCAGGCAAAGACGGATGGTTTTACGGGGAGACACGCGAAGCGTCTTTGCGAGTCATAGAGCGCAGCGGAATGACGTGACAATCCATGAACGACGACGTGGATCGCTTCGTGCGCTCGCGAAGACGACTAAAACTTTAGTTTTAGTCGTCGA
>MFMT01000004.1:3509-20795 GCA_001783565.1 Candidatus Kaiserbacteria bacterium RIFOXYD1_FULL_42_15
GACGGAGAGATAATGAAGACACAAGAAAGTAAAGATGGACACCTTAACGTCCGTCTTTACGAGGAGCTTGCGACGTGGCAATCTACGTCGTCCGTCTTTACAGATGCGAGAACATAGGGAGCTTTAATCGAAAATCTGCAAAAGTGCGCTGGCTAACTTATCTGAATCGTGTCTAATTAAACTTCTTTTTAACACATCACCAGCTATGGTGGCCACGGCTTCGGTAGACACTAAATCCGAACACACTAAAATACCTGATTCTCCGGTGCAGTCGTTTTCAATTGGATGATTTCCTTCCTCGGCGTAACGCGCCAACAAATCATCCGGGAAACTAGAATTATTGATTAAAATAAAATCAGGTGTCCGTTTAGTATAGCGAGAAATTTCAGCCACATGCTCGCTTGCCTGCATTCCAACCGTCTGTCCTAAACGAGACATCAAGTTACAAATATAAACTAACTTGGCCTTTGAATCTAACAAAGCATCAACAAAACCATCGACCACGCAGTTGGCCAAGATACTGGTATATAAATCCCCCGGGCCGAGAATAATCATGTCGGCCTCAGTAATGGCGGTGGTGGCCACTGGATTGATAGTGGCTGACGGAGTTAATGACAATTTAGTAATGCGACTAGTGTGCCGTGACTCTGGTGGCTCATCAATCTCATGCTCACCTACCACCACCAAGCCGTCGTCGTAAGTGGCTTGAAGATTAACATTATCAGTCGTGACCGGTACCACACGGCCACGCACCCGCAAAATTCGTGAAGCAGCATCAATCGCAGCCACTTCACTGCCTAAAATATCAGTCAGGGCCGTCAGTAACAAATTGCCAAAATTGTGTCCATTAAGCCCTTTACCTTTACTAAAGCGATAAAGAAATAGTTCGCGCAATAATTCATCATGCGAATCAACGTCAGCCGATAGCGCCACCAAGGCCATCCGCGCATCACCAACCGGTAGCTGTCCAAACTCATCCCGCAGTCGGCCAGTCGAACCTCCAGAATCAGCCATTGTAACAATGGCAGTAATATCTAACTTATCCGCATAACGTTTGAGACCACGTAACAAAGTATGTGTGCCCGTCCCCCCGCCCACCACCACAATTTTCTTTTTCTTACTCTGAGACATATAATATATATGAATATAACAAGCGTAAAAGTAAAAAAGGTACACCCCCCTCGTCATCCTTGCAAGCGCACGTGAGAAGCGAATACTTGAAGCTTCGCAAGAGCGTGTCGATATTTTGACATCAGGAGAAATATCATACAACCTGAACAGTTCCTGTATTATCATACAGATTTCACTCACTCGGTCATAAAAATAAATCTACACTACGTTACGTCTTATTTTTACGACACTTGTTCGTTCATCTGTAAGGAAGCAATCCACGTCGTCACACCGCTCCACCGTTCGTCATTGCGCACCGCAGTGTGAGAAGCGAATACTTTGATCTTCGCAAGAGCGTGTCGATATTTTGTGACGTTAGGAGAAATATCATACGGACTGAACAGTTCCTGTATTTAGCATACAAATTTCCCTCACTCGTGCTTCAATACAGCTGACTGTGTGTTCCAATCAAAGCCAGCACCACTTCTTCAGCACTAGCAAAATAATAAACTACCCGATAATCGCCACTAATATTCATACTCCAATATCCCCGCAATTCACCCTTAAGCGCATGCACACGTAAGACAGGGTGCTCGGAATTTTCCAACCATAGTGCTAACCTATCTCTGAATTGTTGACGAACTTTCTCGGGTAACTTTTTATACTGTTTAACAAAGTTACGAGTTCTATTCACTCTCATAACTACTTATTTAAATCTTCCATCAAGTCATCAACTGTAGCAAACGCCCGCGATGATACACCACTTTTCACCGATGCCAAAATAGCTTTCTCCAACTTTGGAGACATCACTTCTGGCGCAAATAACTCTACCCTCCTTGTATAAACCACCTGCTTCAAATAAGAATTCACCAAAGTACTCAGGTTTAAACCCATACCTTTTGCCACCTCCTGTGCCGCTTCTTTGGTGTCTTTATCAATTTTTACACTTATTACAGTTTTAGTATTCATATACTACAAAGTATATACCTTGTAGTATATCTGTCAACAGGTCTCCGTTCCCCGCCCACCACCACAATTTTCTTTTTTTTACTCTGGGGCATATGTATAAGAGTATAACAAGCCCAGGCGTAAAAAAGACACCAGTCAAACATCTGAATGCTATCAAAATCAATTACAAAACTCAAAATTATCCTATATTTGCATGAGAAAATGTGGTATAATACCATTATATGGGCAAGTTACATCTAACAAAAAACACCTTTGCCAAAATTAGCAAAGTGGAAAACATCAGTTTGAGCAAAAAAGCAGAACGGTTGTTCATTGATTTCAAAAAACAAAATACCCCTCACTCCACTAGAAGAAAGCAGATAGTAGAGACATTTGCAAAAACATAATATTTATTATGTATACTGCGATTTCTGATCCTTATTGCTACCAAGATACCGACATCCTGATAAATATTCCTGGTATAATAAACGAAGAAATACTCCGAGAATTCGAAGCGGCAATCACCACCCAGAGAGCCGACGAGGGCTTCCCTACCGGAGATTTTGATATCACACACTATAAATCCATCCATTATCATTTATTCCAGGATATATATTCCTGGGCTGGAGAATATCGAACTATTCGCATCTCCAAAAATACTTCATCTTTTTGTTATCCTGAAAACATTCCCGACCAAATGGGACGACTGTTTCAGCTCCTAAATACTAATAACAGACTTCAAAACCTCAACGCTGAAACATTTTCAAACAAACTCACAGATTTTTTATCTAACCTAAATGCCATTCACCCTTTTAGAGAAGGTAACGGCAGAATACAAAACATCTTTATCACACTCCTCTCTGAACAAGCAGGTCATCCAATAGACTTCAACAAGATTGATGTGAAGAACCTATTAGATGTAATGATTAAGGGTTTTAATGGAGATAACCTACCGCTTGAACAATTAATCTTTAAATCACTAACGAAATAAGCAAGGTGCATTTTTTAACATCGCAAAAATCTGTTACTAGATAGAGGAATTAACAGAAAATTAAATTACTACTCTAACGTCACGGAGTCGTCCGGTAGAACCCCCCGAATCAGCCATAGTCACAATCGCAGTAATATCCAGCTTATCCGCATAACGCTTTAAGCCCCGCAATAAAGTATGAGTCCCCGTCCCCCCACCAACCACCACAATTTTCTTTTTCTGTCTCTCGGGCATATATATGAATATAACAAGCGTAAAAGTAAAAAAGATACAGACCAATCTACCAACGAGACTCTACCCAACCATTTCTAGCTTGCTATACTTACAGCTATGTTAAAACGACTTTCCAGGATCCCACGAGTGATCAGGCGCGATGGTCTCTGGTACACAATCAAACGATCAATCGCTTGGTTTATTAGTCACACCCCCTTGGCTTATCATGCATCATTTCTTTATTATCAGGATACCAGATTAGTGTTTGCGCCGAGCATGCTCACCTACCGAATCTTCGCCGACAGGAAGACCCGAAGTGGCGACATCAAAGCAATGGAAGAAAATATCAAAACTGGCGACATAGTAATCGATATTGGCGCTAACGCCGGCACTTTTACTATTATCGCCTCTAAATTGGCCGGTCATAGTGGCCGAGTCATGGCCTTTGAGCCCTCACCAAAATTTTCCAAAATTATTCAAAGCAACATTAATGTCAATAAATTTAACGACTTTGTTACTGTCCACCAGGTAGCCATGGGTGCTACACCTGGAACAGTTTATTTAAACGAAATGGTTGCTGACGATACTACAAATTATGTTAGCGGTTCGGGTACGTCAGTTCCGCAAGCTACCCTTGATAGTTTTACGAAAAATATTGACGTCATTGATCTAATAAAGATTGATGCCGAGGGTTCAGAGTTAGAGGTTCTAAAAGGAGCCGAGGAGTCTCTCTGTAAAACTAGAATCCTTCTTTTTGAGATATGCAATAAAACCTTAAATCGAAATCGAGTCAACGTGGAGGAACTTTATCAAATGCTAATTAAAAATTTCAATCTTTATTACAAACATGGCAAAGCCCCTTTTATACTTGATCCTAAAGAAGACTATAATACAGATCTTATCGGTTATTCAAAACATATATGACAATAAAAAAAATTTTAATAAAACTATGGAATTGGTTTGGAGTAATGTTTACAACTAGCACGCTAGAAGGACCGTTTCTTTATTTTCAGAGGGTTTATTTCTTACTCACCTTTACATCACTAGTGGGCATTTTTCATACTCCTACTGGTAAGAAATTGCGCGCATATATTGAACGCCACAGTGACAAAGAAGCAGTCATTAAAAATTCTCTAGGAATTTTTTCAGTCAATGGAAAAAATGACTCACTCACAAAATCCATCACTTCATTTGAATACGGTCACCAGGCTTGGCTGGATAAGGCCAGCACTAAAAATATTTTTTTGGACATCGGCGCTAATATTGGTTTCTACAGCATTCTGGCACTTAAGAAATACGGCTACAGTGAATCCTATGCTTTTGAACCGAATCCCGATACCTTTGAACGACTAAGTAAGAACGTTACTTTAAATGAACTCATGGATAAAGTTCACCTAATACCAGCTGGCTTAAGTGACAAAAACAGTATTGCTAAACTCGGGACTAAGGACGTTCACACTGGGGCTAGTTCATTTGTACTCGATGGCTTCAAACACATTGACCATACTATTGACGTGCCGACACGTACTCTGATGTCAGTGGTTGAAGAATATAATATTGATGCCGAACAAATTAGTTTTATAAAAATTGATGTTGAGGGTTATGAATATCCGGTACTGCTTGGTATGAAGGAAATATTCCCCAGACTAGCTCTTGGCACCTGCTTATTTATAGAGATTCATCCGCATACTAAAGATGCTGAAGCCACTAAAACACTATTGGCAGAAGCCGGCTTTAATTGCCTTGCCAGCACCAAACAACATAATTTCCTTTACCAAAAGTAATTTAAACTGCTAGATAAAAAGTATCTTTACCTACCTCTAATGGGTTACAGCTTGGTATACTTAATTAAATATGCGTCAAATTGTCAAAAAAATACTCTCCTTTAGCGAACGCTATACCAAGACCGATATGACCTATTTGGTCAAGGGCGGTTTTTGGTTGATGGTGAGCTATATCTTTCAAATCGGTATTGGTGTAATCACTACCATTGCCCTGGCTAATTTCCTCCCTAAAGAATCGCTTGGGACATATCAATTTATTCTCTCTATTGCCGCAATCTTGAGCGTCTTTACGCTATCAGGTCTTGGCACTGCTATTACCCGAGCTGTGGCTCGGGGTCACGAAGGCGTCCTGCGTAGTGGAGTACGAACTAAACTCAAATGGAGTGTTGGTATAGTCATTGCCAGTGGTGCTACTTCACTTTACTACTACCTCAATGATAACAGTAGCTTAGCTACGGCTTTCTTAGTCGTGGGTACCTTCGCCCCTTTTATAGAGAGCTTTAAACTCTACATCAATTATTTACATGGTAAGGAGGCCTTTAGAGATAATCTTTTACTAGGTGCATGGCGAAAACCGCTACCTTTAATTGCCATTCTTGTCGCCCTTTACTTTACTGACAATGTAATAATTTTAATTTTTGTTTATTTCTCCAGTAACGCCATCTCTTTGATTGCTGTTTATTACAGTGTGCTTCGTAAATATAACCCACCCAAGCAATCTGATGCAGAAACTCTCCAACTAAGCAAACACTTAAGTATTTTTAGTCTTGTAACCATAACAGCCACTCATATAGATAAAATTTTAATTTGGCATTTTTTAGGAGCTACCGCTGTTGCGGGCTATACAATAGCCCAACTCGGTACAAAATATTCAGGTGGTTTTATTAACACTGTATCTGTTTTAGTATTACCGAAAGTCTCTAGACGAGATTTATACACTCTGCAACAAACCCTCCCTCGCAAAGTGCGTTTATTTACCGCACTGATGATATTGGGTGCTGGTGTGTACATACTAGCCGTACCATTTATATTTCCACTTCTGTTCCCCCAATATCCAGAATCAGTTGCTTTTACTCAAGTTCTAGCTATCGGACTCATTTTTATCCCCCTCAGTGCTTACAGCAAAGTACTAACAGCCCACAAGCAACTACGAGCACAATACATACTCAGCATCAGCAATGCTTTAATTAAAATAATTCTACTTTATACCTTACTACCACTCTACGGGGTATGGGGTGCTATCTATGCCATTCTAGCAACTGAGTTAGTTTCTTCTATCACAGTACGTTACTTTTTTGCTATCGCTAAGAGCCCATCTAGAGGATCTTCTGAAGAGCCATTAGAATCTCCCGACCGTGACGTATAGGATTATAGTGCTCATCAAATAACTTCTTCCCAGCCACGGCTATACGCAAACGTTTGTCATCATGTACAAGGTAATAACGCATCTTTTCAACCATATCATCAAGATTATCAAATGCTACATAATGTACATTCTCTTTGAGTGGCATAGGTAGCTCCACTTCGCGGATACTGGGACTACTCATCATAAAGGCGCCGAGAAAGAGCAACTCCTGATGACGGAAAGTATATTGCCCAATCCCGTCGAGCGCTAAATTGATCTTTGACCGACAAAGTGAATCTCGGTATTTTCTACCCTTAAAACGCAGTCCCTGCAGTTCTTTAGATATTGGAAGTTTAGTAAAAGGATTTGGTTGTAAACCACCGATAGTAGAAAATCCAGCATCTAAAACTTTTTGCCATACATCACGTCTTAGAGAATGTTCAGCCGCGTCCGCGCCAGAGAAACCCACATCGTAAACCGCTTCCCCGGGTCGGCACACCGGAACATTTGTACGCACTAGACGATAAACATTAGAAAACCAATTATTCCGCGGAGCGTGTACAAACGGACAATGGATCATGGTCGGCACAATTTTAGCTTTATTCGCTTCTGAAATATTATAACGATTTCGGTCTTTGAATGGTTCCCGCTTAAAAATAATATCAAAATTATCAAGTACAGTTTCTGACGGCAAATATTGCGCTTGCGCTGCATTGATAAATAGAGCGCATGGTAACCCGGCCATTTTTACCACCCTATCAATGGCTTCTATTCTGGCTTCCTCAGTTTTAAAACTTGGTTGTTTCCAGTTTACCAACAAAACATCACACTCCTTCGCTAAGGTTCTAATGTTGCTTGTAAAAGTACAGGGTATTACTTCAACCTGTGAGAAAAGAGATTGCTCAAAAAACCCATCCTGATCACTAAAATAAAGTGACTGCCTTAGTTTGTGTAACCAGCGTTTAGCAAAATTGGTTCTAAACTCTCCCCGACCTAAGTAAAGCACCCTCATACAGACTGATACTATGCCGGTTTGGTGAAAGTTACAACGTAACTTTCAATCGTACGATTGGTAGCATTGATATTTAATTGCTGGTTTAGGTTTTTCTCTAAAATGTATTCAGCCACCTCTGATGTGAGACGGCTTAAAATCGGAATCCGTACTACCGCTGGATAAAAGGCAACATCAACAAAACCATTATCCTCTAACATCCTTTTCATTTCCGGCATCGGAATTTGCCCCTGATGTGCATCAAGTCCAGACTTCCTAATTCCATGATAGGGATTCTTAGTTACTATCATTCCGTTTCCACCAGCTTTGACGAAAGTCCCTAACTTTTTAAAGAATCCTGGCTTATCATCAAGATATTCCACCGCTCGCGAAGAAAAGAACAGTTCATACGGTTCACTAGGTGCATACTCCATAATATCGGTTACAGTGTAGGTGACATTGGGCAATTCACGCATTTCAAGTTCAAATTGCTCTTTCATCGCTTCAGATATGTCCACCAACTGTAGCTCAGCATTTTGATTCTTGCGGTGCAATAGTCGTGTCCAGGTACCCGGGCCAGGGCCAAGCTCTAGTGCAGTTGAGAAATTTGTTTCTTTTAATCTCTCAGAAATAGCTTGGTAGGTCATAGTATACTCAGCTCTATTACGAGAACGAATAAACCACCGGTTAAACTCATAATCGTTCTTATAAGACTCTCTGACTCCGGCATTATATCCTGTCCCAATATCTTTATTTTTCAAGGTATACATAACTTCAAGATTATACATTATACTTAGAGATAGCAAAACTGTGTTAGAATAAAAATCTCCATGAATCAAAAGCCAAAAATTGTTGAATTCATCGGTGTATCAGGTAGTGGTAAAACCACTCTTTATAAGAAAATTACCTGTTTAAATAAGAAGTATAACAGCCTGGAAATTGCTGCATTTAGAGGGCTAATTAATAATCCCAAAATAAAAATTCCTGGTAGACAAATTTTAAGAATGTTACCAGAGAATATTATCTCCATACTAAATTTAACAAAAATACGCTATTTATATATAGATCAGGTTATATCCTTCAGTGAAACATCAGAATTTGATAAAACTTTTACCAACCTAAACAATTATCTAAGTGCGAGCACAGATAATAACAAGGAAAAAATGCTACTCACATATAACATATTAAAAAATATATGTGATTTACTCTTAATAATGAATCCAATCAATAATAATAAAATTATTTTGGTTGACGAATTTTTTTTACAGAAAATATTTTCACTAAAAATTAATGACAAACAAATATCAATTTACTTAGACAAGCTCGGCTATAAAATTGATTTGCTTCTAAAACTGAACGAAGAATCAACTGTTAGTTTATCAAGATTGAGATCAAGAGGTGTAAGCAGAAACTCAAATATTAAAAATATTGGCGATGAGGAATTACTTGAAAGAATTAAGGATTCACAAAGGACAACGAATCTAATTGCAACTATATTAAAGGATAACAAGTTAAATATACTCGAAGTTGATAACGATACAAATCTTAAAACAATAATAAACACTATAGATAAGATATGACCAAGGAAAAATATATAGAAAAAAGTAAATTAGCGGTTAACTATTTATTAAGTAAAATTGGCTATCAAATTGCTAAAAAAAACATTCTTGATTTTGATCCAGTCATTGATAATGATCCGGAATTCATGGATCTTTACACTAAAATCAATAGCTTTACAATGACTTCAAAGGTGCAGTGTTATTCTTTATACATGAGTGTCAAATACGTTATTAAAGCTGACATTACAGGTGACTTTGTTGAATGTGGAGTATGGAGAGGCGGTAATTGCATGCTCATAGCGGAGACATTAAAATTACTAAATATTGAAGATAAAAAAATCTATTTGTACGATACGTTTGAAGGAATGAGTGAACCAACTGACATTGATTTTTCTGTAGAAGATTCATCCGATAAAGCAAGGACCGAATGGGTTAAAAAACAAAAGAAAGATCATAATGAGTGGTGTTATACAAGTATGAAAGACGTTCAGGCAAATATGTTTTCTACTGGGTACCCCGAGGAAAATTTTATATTTATTAAAGGCAAGGTTGAAGAAACAATACCAAATGTGATACCAAAATCTATATCAATTCTGAGACTAGACACAGATTGGTATGAATCAACGAAACATGAGTTGAAACATCTCTACCCGCTTTTGTCTAAAAGTGGTGTACTGATGATAGATGATTACGGCACTTGGTCAGGGGCTAAAAAAGCTGTGGATGAATTTTTTGAAACAAATCCAGTACTTCTAAATCGAATTGATAAAGGTAATAGATTGGTGATAAAAACATAAAGACGGCTTATTAAACAAATGAATAGACGTGATATACACTACTAAATTATATGCCTTACAATAATGAATTTTTTGACGAATTAGCTATAGGTGCGAAAAAATCAGCTAATATTTTAGTACCGATAGTTTATGAAAAATTGAAGCCAAAATCCGTTTTGGATGTTGGCTGTGGAATTGGCTCATGGCTTAAAGTGTGGAGTGAATTTAATGTTGATATTTTTGGTGTAGACGGTGAATGGGTAAAGGAAGAATCCCTAGATATAGCTAAAGATAAATTTAAACATGTTGATCTAGAGAAAGATTTTGATCTAGAAACAAAATTTGATCTCGTTACTACACTCGAAGTTGCTGAGCACATACATGAAGAAAATGCTTCTCAATTTGTAAAATTGTAAAACACAGTGATATAATACTTTTCTCAGCAGCCGTTCCTTTGCAGGGTGGTACTGATCATTTTAATGAACAATGGCCTCCATATTGGATAAATTTATTTAAAAACGAGGGATATGATTTACTTGATCCTTTTCGTTATTTAATATGGAATGAGGAAGATATAAAAGATCATTATAAACAGAACACTATTCTAGTTGTTAAAGAAAGTGCCATTAATGGTAATTCTTTTTTTGAGGAAGAACGCAAATACGCTAAAAGATCATTAGTATCAGTGGTACATCCAAACAAATTTATAAAAATCAAAGATCTGCACTATCGTTCACTCAAACAAGAATTGCCGGTATTTATTAAACTTTTCACTAACTTTTTACGTAATACTCTGAAAATCAAGTAATTAAATCTAACCACTTATTTAAAAATATTTGTTTAGAAAATCGATCAATTGTTATTGATTGTTTTTCAAAAAGTTTATTTTCTGCAAACCAGACCATCTCCTTATAAAACAAATCAAAAGGTTTTTCATCAAATTGATTAAGATCTGGTACCAAACTGGCGCCATTTATTCGATATGGGTAGCTTATTTTTTCGCCAAATATACCCGGATCAATAATCTCTCTGGGGCCAGTATTGCAATCTGTACTAATTATATATAATCCGCTTGCAGCAGCTTCTAACAGTGCATTTGGGAAACCTTCATAAAATGAAGACAATAAAAAACAATCAGAAATTCTTAAAAATGGATAAATATTATCTTGATAACCAATTAAAAAGACATTTTTCTCTAGGTGGTTGCTTTTTATTTCTTGCAATAAATTATTCTTCTTAACACCATCGCCAATGATAATTAAAAGGGTCATTGGATAAAGTTTGGTGAATTTTGCAAAACTCTTAATAAGAAAAATATGTCCTTTTTGATCAGTTAATCTACCTACATTAACAAAAATGGGATGTTGGTTGGTATTTTCTAAAAAAGAATATTCTTTGGGTAAGGGTCGTTTTAATCTTTCTTTTATTTTACTAACGTCAACTGGGTTATGTATGGTACAGACATTTTGTAATTTAAAATCTGTTCGCAGAATTTTTTCCATTTCTTTACTAACCGCAATAACACTATCTGCATAAGGATAGAGGATTTTAATAATTTGCTTACTTAAATTTGATATAAAGTTTGGGTCTGCACGAACAGAAACAAGCACCTTGGGTTTGTTTCGTAACAATAGCCGAGCTAATAAGGTATAGGTATTTGCTTCATTTAAAAAAGAAACAATATGAGTGACTTCATTATCTTTACAAAATCTTTTTATTTTTAATAGGCGTAAAAAAGATTTGGATATTTTTAGTATAAAAAAACGTTTTGACTTTTCTGCAAATGAAACTCTGTGACATGTATAAGAATATTCTTGTTCATAAGTATTAAATGTCACTAAAGTAACTTTACGACCTTCTTTAGCTATTAGTGATGCCAGTAAAGCAGCATTCTTCTCTGCTCCTCCCCCCAATTTAATACTGTCTATAATGACGGCGATATGTTGTGGTTTGGTAGTCATAATCTGATAATTGATGCACTTATTACAACATCTTTTTGAAAACAAATTCATCGCAACCCGAACCAAACAGACCAAAGCCGCTAGCATGTACATTTTTCTTTATCAGTTCAAAACCTAATGTCTGCATAAATGATTCGGTTTCTTCTGGGGTAATGGATTCATACGGATAACCGCCCATCCAGTCATGTACGTCGTGTTCGAATGACATACCACGCGAGTTGTAATAGTTTTCCTTATATGCATTAAAGTCACGGCCACTTAACTTAAAGCGTATTTTTTTAAGAAAAATATATACTTGACGAGCTGTCTGCTGTCTTTTATCAGTTGTGTATGTATACCAACGCTTGATTCGTCTCCATGTGCCACACATTGGTGTCTTGCGATATAACGCCAATACCAGTAACCCATCTGATTTGACCAACTGGGTGGCGTCTTTGATAGCTTGATACATATCACCTGTATGGTGCAACACTCCCCAAGAATAGACGATGTCGAACTTTTCGGACACTTTATTTGGTAAGTCAAACACGCTTACTTCTTGTACCTCATATTGCATTGCCGGTAGTACATATTTTTGTAGTACGTTTTTGGTAGTAGTAACTGACTCATGGTCGATATCAGTAGCAAGTACCTTAGTTACACCGAGTCGAAGTGCGGCGAGAGAATGTAAGCCCGAACCACAACCAATATCGAGAAATGTTTTCCCTGTTAATTGTTTTTGATCGACTAATCGCAATAATCCTTTTTCAGCTTCCTGTATTTTGACATCGTCGATAAGTGCCGAATATTCGGACCAGTTCTCTCCAAACGCAAAATGTGACTCGACTGTTTTTAGATTTTTCATGCTCAAATATTATGTAAGGTACTCTTTATACCACATTTGGAAGACAATGATGTTCCAGATACGGTTGTATGGTTGGGCACCTGTACTAAATGCTTTTTTCTCTTGCTGAATGACATCATAACTGAATATTCCTTGTTTCTTGATGAGTTCTTCATTGAGGTATGTATCCAGGAGCCAAGTCAGGTCACCTTTGAGCCAGTCATTGAGCGGTACACCAAATCCTTGTTTCGGTCGGTCGACCATCTCCTGCGGGAGATACTGATAAAGTAATTTTCGCAAGAGGTATTTATTACCCGGTTCTTTATGAATCAGCGCATCAGGCAAGGCCACAGCGAACTCAATCAGCCGATGATCGAGCAACGGTTCACGCCCCTCCAAACTTACCGCCATACTTGCCCGATCAACTTTTACTAACACACCGTCTGGCAAATAAGTATGAAAGTCGAGCTGTTGGAGTTTGCGAAGGTGATTGGTAATCGAAGTCAGCGAAATGCGTTCGTAGATGTTTTTGAGAAAGGTAGTGGCCGGTTGCTTGAGCAAGCGCCTGAGCTCATCCGGTGTAAAGTAGCTCTGCTGTGTGGCGTAGCTCTCAATAATGCTCGCACGGTGCTGATAATACAGGTACGCCTTTTTGAATTTATGGACCCGGTTTGGGTGGACGAGTTTCAGTCGCACCAAGATTTGGGTCGCTTGCGCCGCTGACCAAATCAACCAGCCGATACCAGGCGGTAACACAGCAAAAGTAGAAAAGATATTTTGCCCACTTTGGTAGCGGGTGTAGCCACCAAAGAGCTCATCCCCACCGTCAGCCGAGAGAGCGGCGGTCACGTGTTGCTTCGCAAGTTGCGAGAGCAAATAGGTCGGAATAGCCGAAGCATCGGCAAAAGGCTCATCAAACATGGCTGGCAGTTTGGGAATAATTTCTTGGGCATCTTTCGTAGTACAGATGAGTTCGTGATGATCAGTACCCAAATATTCCGCGACTGCTTTGGCGTAGCCTGCTTCATTGTGTGAAGATTCTGCAAAACCAATGGTAAAGGTAGAGAGATTTGCATATCCTTGTTTTTTTAACACGGCCGTAACTAATGAAGAGTCAATTCCACCGCTTAAAAACACCCCCACTGGCACATCGGCTATCATTCGTAATTTACAAGCTTCGGTAATTATTTTTTCTAGTTCCAGCAATGCGGTTTTTTCGTCAGTCGACTCAATGGTTAACGGTTCTGGGTTCCAGTAGCGTGTGACTTGTATTTTATGACCACTATCAATCGTCAGGTAATGTGCTGGCAAAACTTTCTGAATGTCTTTAAAGATACTATACGGCGCTGGCACATAACCAAGTTGCAAGAATAATTGCAAAGCTTCATGGTCTAATTCACGTTTTACTTTAGGATGAGCTAAAATTGCTTTTATCTCAGAAGCAAAAATAAGCAAGTCATCCTTTTGATACAGATATAAAGGTTTGACTCCCACCCGATCTCGGCAAAGAGTTAGCTCTTGTTTACTCTTATCCCAAATAGCAAAGGCAAACATCCCTCTAAATTTTTGGAGCGAAGACGGCCCCCATACCTGCCAAGCGCGTAAGAGTACCTCGGTATCAGAGTTGCTTATAAACGAAATTCCCTTTGCTTTTAACTCATCACGGATAATCGTAAAGTTGTAAATCTCGCCATTATAGACAATTATTTTATGATCCATGATCATCGGCTGGTGACCGGCTGAAGATAAATCAATCAAGGACAGACGCTGATGTGCGAGCAAAATACCAGCATCGTCATCTACATATGTTCCATTATCATCATGACCGCGGTGGCGTATAGAAAGAGCCATATTTACAACATCAACCTCTGTTGTTGATTTATTTTTATCCCATACTCCGATAATACCGCACATATATTTTTAGCTTATGCTTCCCTAATATTACTATCATCAAGAATGAATAGTTGCCCTAGTCTATCTCGCCACCGTTCTGGAGCGTAATCTTTTTCAAACAATTGAACGCTCGCATTTTGCCACTCTGTTTTATTGGTCACTGCTGAATCAAAAGCAGTTTTAAGACTTTGGACATGCGATTCGTATAACGGCACGCTTAGATATTGTTCTGTAAAATCTCCACGAGGAGTGGTCACGCAATCTATAGTTGGTACGGCATTAAGATTGATATGTGTGAGAAATGGATGCGGAAGCAAAATGCCGTTTTTCTTATCATTAACCAGCTCTGGTGTTGCATAAACATCGGTAGTTATAATGCCCATACCAAAAGACAGAGCTTCTAATATTACTACCCCAAAAGTTTCAAGTAATGACGGAAAGACGAAAATATCGTGGGTGGAATAAAAATCTGTAAAAAGTTTTGCCCTAGGTTGCGGTGGAAAAAACTTGATGCGAGTGTCATTTTTGTACTCCTGTTTCACTTCTTCAGGTACATCAGACACTACCGTGAGTTCAGCATTTATCGCTGATAGCGAACTAAACGCTTTTAATAGTTCTGGTCCTCCCTTACGACGAAAGCCAAAACCAATAAACAAGAATCTTATCTTGCCGTCATCCGGTCGCTTGTTGGCTCTATAATTTCGCGCCATGTATGGTGGAATAACTTTTGATTTGTTAGCAAATTCTTGTCCGAGCAATTCCAAAACATGATTACGTGCAGTGGCTGATAGAAAGGTCATGAATCTAGCTTTTCGTAGTCGACGTTTGAGAGTATTTAGACGTAAAGAAAAATAACCTTGGTGGTAGTACGTGAGTACATAAGGATTGTCTAATTCGACCACAAAAGGCTTGTTACTCTTTTTTGGAAAGGCCCCCCACATATATAGTAGTTCAGCGTCAGTACTTCCTGATACCTCTTGCTGATTAATCATCGGTAACTTTCTTACCCATCGTTGTAACACACTACGCACTTTGTGTTTAAGGGTTTTATAAGACTGATTACGCGCTAAAGATGTGTGCTGAGCAATTGGTGGTGTTAAAGGTTCGCAAACAGCCCTAGCTTCTCTAGCTGTATCCCACATGCGATCGCGACTGCTTTTACGCAAATTAAAAAATACTTTAGTGGTGAGTTTTTTCATAAAATTATTTACTGCCCAACACCAACTTTTCCCACTGATCTGTCACGGTCGCAAGAGAAAACGGAATTAGTTTATCGTCATTTTTAGCATGATGTGAACCAAGCGTTAATAGACTGTCTTTAATGGCCTGACTTAATACTAATTCACCAGCTGTCAATGGTTCGGTAGTAGACCAAATTATATCATTCTCTAACGGTTGAGTGAGAACGCCGGATTCGGTAACATACGGATAACCGATATGGCCATCAACTTCGACCTCTGGCGCAATAATCTCACGTGGCCCGCTCACGCAATCAGGCGAGATAATCGGCAGACCGACTGCCAGTGCCTCGAGCATAGTATTTGGCATTCCCTCCCACAGTGAGCTAAAAACAAAAATATCAGCGGCTGCTAAAAAACGGTAAACATTCTCATGTTTTCCAATTAGAAACACTGAATCAGAAAGACCGCAATCAATAATCAATTGTTCCAATTTCTTACGATATTCACCTTCCCCCAAAATAACTAATCTAGCTTGCGGATGGGCTTGGCGTACAGCCACAAACGCCCGAATCAAATGCCATTGCCCTTTTTGTTGGATTAGGCGACCGATTGATATCAAAAGTGGATGATGGTTGAATATATCCACCAGTTCTAGTGGCAATGGTTCGCCTGCCATTTTGTTTATGTTGACCAAATCAAGCGGGTTATAAATTGTCGTGGTGTTCCGCAGATTAAATTTTAACTTTAGTATTTCTTCAATCACCTTAGTGACACTCACCACTTTTTTGGCAAAAGGATATAAAATCCGAGTTGCCAGCTTAAATGGCCACTCTCTTTTTTCAATATTATTCCGTACCGATACGATAACCGACAAACGCCAATATAGAAACAGTTTGGTTAATAGCGTATAAAAATTTGCCTCCTCAAGAAACGAAACCGCAACATCTATATTATATTGTTTTGCATATCGCCTAATTGCCAAAATGCGTAACGGAATGCGAGCAACTTTTGATAGCCGGCTACGCAGTAATGCCTCACCGAGCGTATGGTAAATGCCAATGTAATCATATTTTTGATCTGCTTCGTAGAATGTGAGTAGATGCACCTCATGTCCCCGACGAGTCAATTCTGACCCTATGGTAGCAGCAACCTTTTCCGCTCCGCCACCAATTGCCAGAGTACCGATCACGATTAAAACCCTTTTTTTAGTATTTTGTTTGACTTCATCTTTCAACATACACTCTATAATACCAAATTAGGCAAGGAAATGTTGCGCATGGTATGGATTGGGGTTTGACGTGGATTGCCACCTGCCGCGCTTCGCTCGCAACTAAAGGCGGGTTCGCCTGTCTGCGCAGGCAGGCAAAGACGGTGGCGACACAAAGACGGGGTGTGATAATACGATTATTTTCTGAGTTTGTCGTATTCTTCGCGAGACAATTCTGTATCGTGCAAAATTTTTCGCAGGAGACCGCGACTAATTTCTTTTGTTTTCATGGCAATGATTGTCGTCCTACCATCTGGGTGTCTGAACAATACATGTGAACCTTCTGCATCTCGTTCTTCAAAACCAAGTCGATGGAGTACACTGGCCAACTTTTTGGGAGTAATTGGTACCAGTTTTGGCATAAAAATCAACTACCACCGCCAGAGGCGGTGGTATGACTCCAGCCTAGAAGGCATACTTATTAGTGAATAATACTACCCTTTC
>MFMT01000005.1:0-17352 GCA_001783565.1 Candidatus Kaiserbacteria bacterium RIFOXYD1_FULL_42_15
AGGGTGAAACACATCCCCTCTTGGCACACTGCTTTCATTTCTTCATCAAGAAAGAATAATTCCAGCTTTTGTGACATCTGCACTGACATCATAGACAGCTACAGGTATTATTTTAACAAGACCTTTCAACACTCTGGTGGGAAACTGCTCTAACATTTGAGTAGTGGCCTTTTCAAATTCTGCACCAGTAGTTATATAAGAGCCAGCGCCTTTAATCTGTACACCAGACAATCCAGACCAGCAAGACAATGCAACATGGCTATCGGCCAAGATATTCTCAATGGTTTTACCCATAAAAAAATCATACAGCGTGATTGATTCTGGGGTGACAGCAACAACCGAAACTGGCACTACATTTATTCCCCTAAGACCATAGGTGGCCAAGGCCCTTGCTTCAGCATTAGAAATAGCATTGATTATTTTAGATGATAGCATGTGAGTTGTTCATCCTTCCTGCCAGGACGGTACTACTTTTTAGCATTACGCTCTTGAATCTTGCGACGTGATAGTTGCTGAGCAGCATTCATACTGTGCTGATAGTAAAGTGACTTTACTCCTTGCTTCCATGCCTGAATATAGAGCTGATTGATTTCTTTTACTGGTGTATCTGGTGTTACCATAACATTTAGAGACTGTGACTGGTCAATGAATTTTTGACGAACTGAAGCTTGTTCGACGACTGCGCTTTGGTTTATTTCTGCAAAGGTGCGGTAGACTTCTTTTTCGTGTTCATCCAGAAAATCTAAGTGCTGTACCGAGCCGTCCGCGTCACGAATACTATCCCAAACTAATTTTGTATCTTGACCCTTTGTCTCAAGTAACTCCTTAAGCATTGGGTTCTTGATAGTCACTTTCATCTTAGCAATATCTTTGATATAGCAATTAGACCAGATTGGTTCAATACCCTGTGATACTTGACCAAGAATAAATGCGGACGAGGTAGTGGGAGCGATTGACATCGTGGTTGTATTGCGTCGACCATAACCTTTGAGGATGGCTGGCTCGCCATATTCTACAGCCATGGCCTCTGAGGCAGCGTATGATTTTTCTTGAATTAACTTGAATACTTCAGAATTAAGCACTATGGCCTCTTTACTTTCAAAACTAAGATTTTTTGATTGCAAAAGTGAGTGCCAGCCAAGGACACCAAGTCCTAAGGCACGGTTATCTCGAGCGAAGTTGTATGCTCGCTCCATAAAAGTAAAGGCGAGACGCTTTTCCTTATCATCATTATCACGCAACGTCTCAAGTTTATTTATGAAATCTTGCATCACAGCATCGAGGAAATACGTCATTGTCTCAACTAAGTCGGTGTCTTTCCAATCATCATAATGGTGTAAGTTAACCGACGAGAGACAACAAACAAAAGACCAGTCTTCCTTACTGGGAAGCATAATTTCACTACAAAGATTACTAGCTACAATTTCAAGCTTTTTGTCTTGGTAAACTTTCGCCGTATTATTGTTGGCCGTATCTTTGAAGATAATATAAGGGTAACCCATTTGTCCACGACGCTGAATAATCTTGGCCCAAACTGCTCTCTTGTCCGCATCACCTTCAATCATCTTCTCCATCCACTCATCACCCACCGTCACACCATGAGTAAGTTTCTGAATCGGATTACCCTCGGTACCTATATCAAGGAACTCATTGATGTCGGGATGTTCAATTGGGAGGTAAGGTGAGAAGTTACCCCGTCTCACTGAACCCTGACTGACCACATCAATAATTGTTTCAAATAACTGCATAAAATGAACTGGGCCTGACGAGTGTCCATTATCAGAAATACCAGCACCCCTTGGTCGCAAGGCACCAAAGTAAGCAGAGGTACCGCCTCCATATTTACTCATCATCCCCACTTCGGCCTGAGTAAGAAGGATACCAGCCATATCATCGGGGAGATATGATCCAAAACAACTGATTGGTAGCCCTTTTTTAACACCAAAGTTAGACCACACTGGTGACGCTAGCGAAATCCAACCTTTAGACATATATTCATAAAATTTGTCACTAAAGCCCGGCTTTTTGAGTAACTTTTCCGCCGTATCTGAAATCACTCTAACCCTATCTTCAGCTGTCTGTCCTTCAGCTAAATAACCTCGGGCCAAGAAAGTACGACTATTTTCATTTAACCAATACCATGCTTCCATAAAATATAAGTGAGTTATCTACTATTAATAATATGAACACTAAAATAAATCTTCACTGGTCACACTTTGACTCCGCTTGTTGTAATTGATTGATCGCTTCTCAAAGAAGTCGAGATGTTTAGTAGCGATAACTTCGTTATCAAACCAATCTGTTTCTTCCAATAGCGCTGGGTTAACCTCAAAAATACGAGGTAGTCCGATAGCGGCTAACGAATTATTAAAACGGTTCTTCACAAATTCTTTAACATTGGTAGAAGGAAGGAAATCCAATTCCCCGGCTTCATAAATCCAATCAATCACTCGACTCTCAGTTTCATAGGCCTCTTTACAAGATTGGATAATTTTTGCATTCATCTCGTCATCAAACCATTCGGGGTGTTCCTTCTTAATTATATTAATAATATCAATACCAAATAGACCATGAATTTGTTCCTCTTTGGAAGTGGCCTCAACCGCGTTGCTAGTACCGCGGAACATACTGCGATGCTTGTTGAATGATAAGATAATCAGAAATTGAGAGAAAAGTGACACGTGTTCAATAAAAAGAGAAAACAAAAGAATTGATTGAGCGTACTGCTTATTTTCATCTGTCCGCGATAGGGCGACCATTTTATCAAGATAATTAACACGCTCTTGCAAAACTGGAATGTCTTTTATTTTGGTAAACTCATCATTGAGGCCGAGTAATTCGAGTAGATGAGAATAGGCATCGGTGTGACGCACTTCACTTTCGGCAAAAGTAGCACCCACCGCCCCAATTTCCGGCTTAGGCATTTTTTTATAAATATCACCCCAGAAAGTTTTAACCGCTACTTCTACTTGTGCAATTGCCAGCATCGAATGCTTAATGGCACTACGCTCCACATCGGTGACGCGTACATGAAAGTCGTCTACATCACTAGTGAATTTAAACTCCGTGTGAATCCAATATGAGTGTCGGATAGCATCAACATACTCGTAGAGTTCTGGATATTCGTATGGCTTAAGGTTCACGCGCTTCTTAAAGATATCGCGCTCGCGCATTTTCTTGCGTTCATTACGATAGATGATGTATGCTTTGGCAGTTTCAAAATAATCCAGCTCCATCAAGGACGCCTCCACTAAATCTTGTATTTCCTCGACTGTCGGATAACCCTCAACACATTTCTGCGCCTTGGGATCCTCAGGATCAGCCGTGCTAGCGTCAACACACATGTCCACGACTTTTTTATGTGTTAACTCCGCGACCTTGGCAGCATCTTTGGAGCCACCCTCCTTGGTTTCGTTGATGGCCTTTAGGATTGCTTGCTCAATCTTTTTGATATCAAACGTTTGCATTGAGCCATCACGTTTTTTGATGTGTTTAATTTCCATATCTTAAACTTAAAGAGGATACCGATTACTAATAAATCTACAACGATTATTTTCTTCTCTCGCAAACACGATTGGTGGTGAGGCCCGGATTGGGGTGCCGATTGGGTTTGGGAAACAAGTTTACTTGAGTGAGGTCAAGACAACACCATGCGACTAACCTGGCCAACACTTGCTATCAACAAGTGAGCGTGTCTTGACCTCCGGACACACACGGTGGAGAAAATCGTGCGATACATATATAGTAGTTTGATTTGGCTCGGATGTAAAAGATGCCTAGAATTCGTCAGAGTGGCTTAATATAAGGATTTAATAAAAATTATTACTAAATTAAATGTGGATAACTACATCAATCTAACTATCAAAGAACTTATTTTGATTTTGGCTAGGGTAGTTTAAAGCAACAGCGTCCTTATCAGCTACAATTGTCCATCATATAAAGAAAAAAATATTATTTATTCAGAAGTGAATATTAAAAAACGTCTTTGCGAGTCGCCACGTGAGAAGCGAATACTTGGAGCTTCGCAAGAGGTTGCCTACTATTCTGACGTTAGGAAGAATAGCGACTGACAATCGAATGAGTGAAATGAAAATTCATTTTCATTTCCGAATGAGTGCGGTCAGAAAGCTTTGCTTACAACCTGAACAGTTCCTGTATAGGTGAGAAATGTCTGGGAGACATTTCGCAAGACTCATTGAGGGATTTTGTGAGTGCAACGAAGCAAAATACCCAATGAGTGGACAGTTCCTGTAAGGAAGCAATCCACGTCGTCACCGTTACACCACCGTTCGTTTTTGTCATCTTTGCAAGCCATGATGGGGCAGTAATACAGCGTCGTCGTGTTTTCATTGATTGTCATGCTTTCTTGCCCCAGCTGAGACAAGGATTCTAACTGTGCAAGTGAAAAGTGAAAAGAAATAATCCACTTTACTATCGACTTAAACTATCACGAATCTCGGTCAATAATTTTACTTCAGTCGATGGCTCAACAATTTTTTCGGCAACTAATTTAGCTTCTTCTTTCTCATGTAAACGTGATACAGCTTTAATAGCCAAGAAAATTACTAGGGAAATTATTACAAAATCAACAATGCTTTGAATGAAAACTCCATAGGTAATAGCGGTATCACCAACTATTAACTGCAAATTACTAAAATCAATTCCACCGAGGAGGATACCTAAAAAGGGAGTAATGATATTTGTTACCAATGACGAAACAATCTTTCCAAAAGCTGTTCCAATAACTACCGCCACCGCCAACTCAATCACATTTCCCTTCATGGCAAAGGCCTTAAACTCTTCAATAAATATTTTCATATTTTGCTAATTATTTAATTACGGATTCTAAAATAAAAAACCACTAACATAAAAAACCACTCCGGCGCCAAGAATAAAAACAAAAAATAAAATGACCAGCAGTGTTTCTTGATCCATACGATTACAGTATACAAGATATTGGATACTCTGCTAATAAAATAGAAAGTTTGGGAGGTAACCCCTCACACCTCCCAAATATCCAGAGGAAACCATCGTCTCTGCGAGGTCACAACCGAAGCAGTCCAGCGTGCCTACTATCAGAAAGCTCTAGATTGCTTCAGATAAATCTTCGCAAAGACGACGAGGGTGTAAGCAGTTACTTTGGAAGTCCTCGACTTTTCCCCAAAAAATAGGTATAAATATGCGCACGTGGACGGTGGCTTCGCCGCCGTCCCGCAAAATGGCGGCTATGGTATAACGGTTATTACTGAAGCTTGTGGAGCTTTAAACCAGGGTTCGACTCCCTGTAGCCGCCCAAAATGCACGGACCCCTTCTGGGGTCTTTGTGCGTTTTGGATGGCTACAGGGCACAGCTTTTCGCAGAAAAGCGTCTGGCGCGAGTCGAATCCTGATTGAGATAGTTTATGAGCGAATGCGAAATAAAATATCCAATTGGGGTACTGAAACTGTAAGTTTCGACTCCCTGTAGCCGCCCAATTTTTAAAGGTTATTTTGCTAGGGTTTTTATTAGTACCTAGTAAGATACTAGAATTTTCTTGTATTTTAAAGCCACTTCCTGCATAGTACTCAGAGAAACAACTTTGGAGAGGAAAATGTCACAACTACAAACTGTACAGATGTACTTCCCCGCTGGTCTCTTACATAACACCACCACCAATCGGTGGTATCCATTTTACTTCCGTCTCTCACCAAGACCAAGCGACGGTGAAAATGATATTGCGATGCGGTTTCGTTCGGCAGCACATCATACTGAGGGATTTGTTTGTTTGGATGACGCCAAGCGTTATATCCAAGAGCAAACCAAATGGAAAGACACAGGAGCAGTCTGGGATTGGGATGGAACTGGCATCCCCACCATCACCAACGACTTTGTCGTCAATGCATTTCTTTCGACCGCACGACAAATAAAAGGGGGGCAGTAATAGGTAGAGTGACTTTCGCCACATCGTTGATGTTCCGCCCTTCCCTTCGGGGACGGGCGGCTTTCTTTTTATGCAGAAATAGATTCATTGTAAAACGTTGGAATATAAATACTCGCATCCCCAACCTCTCAAATACGGTTCTAACATCCTCAGTTTTAGACTAGAAACTAGCATTAAAAACTTTGTGACTTTACTTTCTTACTATATACTCCATAAGCAATGGACATAAAAGAACGAAATATGCTGACAGAAATACTTTTTCACCTCGGAATGTGGTGGCGTATTTTTTATGGTTTCCTACGCATCGTTATCGCCATTCTTCTCCTACAACACATCGGTACACCGCTGTCTGACATTTTTCTGAAAATTATGAGTCATGAACTTATTCAAGACCCAGGCGATCGAGTAATCCAAATGGTGAATCACCTTCCCTATTTGGTCACTTATTATCTTGCTTTTTACTTTATGTTTTGGGGAGCAATTGACATTTTTATGTCAATTTTATTGCTACGACACCAGCTATGGGCCTTCCCAGTCGCCATCTATATGATAGTAATTTTCATTATCTATGAATTTTTTAGATTTTCCCAAACCCACTCATTGATGCTACTAGCTGTTATTGTTATGGATGTATTTATTATTTGGATTATTAAAAGAGAGTATCAAAAATTGAAATCAAAATTGTAATGAAAAGCATTTTTTGGGGATGGCACTCTCGAATTATACGAATTCTGTACACCTTGTCGCTATTTCTTTTCGTGGATAAATAAATAGCTGGCAAGGTCTTACAAAATGTGCACCGCACATTTCTCACCGCCTCGCGGTTTTCTTTTCTTGGAGAAAAGAAAACATCGCTGTGGCTCACAAAAGCTAAAATCCTGACGTAGGTCAGGATTTCTTAACGCTTTTGGTCACGAGTTACTAAGTATAATCATGCACTGCGTGCAGATTATACTAAGTACTCTCGACCCCGCCTCGCGGTTTTCTTTTCTTGGAGAAAAGAAAACATCGCTGTGGCTCACAAAAGCTAAAATCCTGACGTAGGTCAGGATTTCTTAACGCTTTTGTGCCCAGGACTGGACTTGAACCAGCATGCCCGAAAGCGCTACCACCTCAAGGTAGTGGGTCTACCAATTTCCCCACCTGGGCAATATTTTCTCTGTTCGAGATTTGGCAATTATGCCTGAAAGGAAAGGTAATTTCAAGCTAAGTCACGGGTTACGAAAAAACCGAACTATCAGTTCGGTTTGTTCGATAATTATTTTAGAAAAACTTTAGTCCTTCTTTTCAGCATCAACTTCTACTAGCTCGGCTGGGTTTTCTTCGGCGACAACTTCTGGAGTGACTGACTCCACTTCAGCTTCGGTTATTGTTGTTGTCTCGACTGCCACCTCTTCTTCTTTTAACACCTCTGCTTCGGCTAGAGTTGCGGTCTCTTCGGCAGCTTTGACCTCGGCATCTATTCTTGAGGTGGCATCTGTCTCTGATTCGGTCATCATAGACACCAAATTCATACGGCGCATCTGTCGTTTGATTTCACGGGCTACTTTCTCACGGATATAGTAAAGTTTGGCACGGCGGACTTTGGCACGCTTGACGATCTCAATCTTCTCAATCAAAGGCGAGTAAAGGGGGTAGATTTTTTCCACTCCGATACCGCTGGATACTTTTCTGACGGTAAAAGTGGCTCCGGGCTCATCACCGTGCTTGCGGGCTAGCACAATTCCCTCAAAAACCTGAAAGCGAGTCTTGCCTTTATCAACAATTTTTTGGTGCACTTTAACAGTATCACCTGGTTTGATACCAAGCGCTTTGCGGTCATCCATCTGAACTGGTGAGGTAATTACCCCGGGTATTGTTGTTGTCATAATAATATAAAGTAAAATCTGGGCCGTCTAAATGTGCCATAATCTACCACAAGGAACCTTATTCTGCAATACGTTCTGCCGCTTCATCAAATTCTCTGGGGACGGGAGCGACAAAGCGCTCTTGTTGGCCGTTTGGTAGGACAATATCAAGAATGTGGGCATGCAAGGCCAAGCGGGTTAAACCGAGATTGTTTGACTGGTGACGTAATTTTCCCGAATACAAGACATCCTGCACAATTGGTCGGTCATTGGCTTTGAGGTGGACTCTGAGTTGATGGGTACGACCAGTCTTGGGCATAAGTTTCAAATACGAGAATTGCTCCCTTTCATATTCACCAGTGACTATCCGCTCCCAGTCTGTGACGGCCGGGCGCAGAGTGCCTTTGGCGCCACGTTGAGCACTACGCAAACGAAAGTTCTGACTACTGCGTCCAATCGGGCGATCAATCGTTCCCCACTTCTCATGCATTCGACCATAGACAAAAGCCCGATATTCTTTTTGGGCAAGGCGGTCATGGAATTGGGCTTTGAGGTGAGCATGTGCTTCTGCTGTCTTGGCCAAAATCATTACCCCAGATGTCTCGCGGTCAAGGCGGTGCACTACTCCAGAACGTTCCAACTTCTTCCCCTGCGGAGTCAAAGTAACTTCTCCCACATCTTGTGCTTCTGGTGACCGCTTTAAAAACCATTCCACCAATGTCTGGCTGGTGCTTTCCTGCCAATCTTCATGCACGAGCATTCCGTATGGTTTATTCACCACTATCAGTTCCTCGTCTTCAAAAATAATAGTGGGTTCCTCGCTACCCACCATGTCGTCTTTGTCTGTCTCCATATTGCGCTAGGATACGCGTAAATTCCTCTTTAGTAAATGCTGGCCAGTAGGTGGGAGTAAAAAAAAGTTCACTGTAGATGGATTGCCACGGGAGAAAATTAGACAGACGCTGTTCCCCACTGGTACGAATAATGAGGTCGGGGTCGGGCATTTCGTTGGTAAAAAGTAATTTAGAAAAAGATTCTTCGTCTACAGGCACGCCATTTTTAATCGCCTCGTTGCAGGCAGAAACAATCTCAGCGCGCCCACCATAGGAAAGCGCCACCCAAATAGTAGTTGCTGTATACTCAACACTCTCTGTCTCAAGTTTTTGCATTAGGTCTTGGAGTTCCACTGAAAAATCATTTTGCCTACCAATAATACGCACTCGAACTTGGTATTGGCGGATTTCTGCTAGCATCCGCTCTAAAAATAATTTGAAAAGTTGCATCAAGTAATCAACCTCAACTTTCTTTCGTAACCAATTTTCGGTCGAAAAAGCATAAAATACGGCGTGGGGAATATTCATTTCTTTTATCCAACTAGACACTTCATAAAAGACATCCAGTCCGGCTGTATGTCCGGCTAGAGTTTCCAAATTTTGCTCTTTAGCCCAACGGCGGTTGCCGTCCATGATGAAGCCAACACATTGGGGTAAATTTTCTTTTTCCATACTTCTAATGCAACACTGAAAAGTCATCATAAGTTACACTGGCCGTCCGCCATTCCACCGCCACCCCATCCACCTTGGCCTGAAGTGAACCTTCATGTAAATATTCCACCAGCGCTTTAAGCACATCGGGGAGACCTTGAGCCACCACTGTGACCGTGCCGTCGACGTTGTTTCTGATATACCCCACCAAACTCAATTCACCCGCCGACACCTGCACAAAGTCACGATAGCGTACCCCTTGGACTTTCCCCGTAACTGTGCAGTGCATTTCAATCATAATTTATAAATCACAGTATACCGTTTATCCCCTGATATTGAAATTATTTGAATATCAGGTACTATATGCGGTATCTTATTCACGTAAGATACCGCATAAGGTAATACCTTTACTTATGCGCGATTAGCTCAGTTGGTAGAGCAATTCGTTTACACCGAAAAGGTCGGGAGTTCGAGCCTCTCATCGCGCACAAATACAAAAATCTGTTCACACTTTAGTGTGAACAGATTTTTGTTTGTGCGCGATGAGTAAAGCACCTGCGTGCTTTGCGTAGAGGCGAGAAAGACGGAACGGTGTGGCAGGCCACAAGTGAGTCAGGTGAGAAATGACTTAATGTCATTTCGCAAGACCTTGCCAGCTAGCTTTGCAGCGCAAGCAAAAAGGTAGTGGCAAGGTGTACAGAATTCGTAGAATTCGTGAACAACATATTTTAAACGAGCAAGGCGAGTATTAAAATAGTTGACTCCTGACCGAGCCTCTCATCGCGCACACAGGTAAAACAAAAACACAATTCTTGCAGAATTGTGTTTTTGTTTTAGAAACTGAACTGCTTTTGGTTTCGTGCCTGTGCGCTCGAGCCAGATTTAATTGTCCTCTTTTCTTTTCCATCAAATCAGCTACACTATCAAACATTGCCGTGGTGGCGAAATTGGTAGACGCGCTACGTTCAGGTCGTAGTGAGGGTAACCTCATGGAAGTTCAAGTCTTCTCCACGGCACAACACTCAAAGCCGTTTTTGAATCAATGTTTATTTTAATTACCTACCGCTATTTATAAAAGTGCAAAAATTTGCTATGGTAGTCCTACTGCCCCGATAGTTAAATGGATATAACTGCGGACTTCTAAGCCGTTATGATAGGCTGAAACAGTTTGGGAAACTGTTTCAGGAGGTTGCCAGATATTTTTGTGACGCAGGAAACAAAATATCGACAACCTGTACTGATCATGTAATGATCGATTCCCAATCGAACCAAAGTACATTATAATCAAATATTCTTGCCCCGATAGTTAAATGGATATAACTGCGGACTTCTAAGCCGTTATTCTAGGTTCGATTCCTAGTCGGGGCACAATGTAGCAAAGCGGAATTGTGCCCCGACTAGGCGTAGGGTTTTTATGGAGTGCTAACGGAATAAAAAGCCGTAACGCGAATCGAAGCCCGATTGAGTTATTTTATGAGTGCAACGAAGTAAAATAACCAATTGGGATACTGTTCGTGTAACGAAAGATTCCTAGTCGGGGCACCAAACCGAATTACGCGATTAACTGTGTATCTCCAAAAGACGGCAGGTTAGGTGTCGGTGGGTCAACTAGGCGGGTGTATAATGATGTACTATTAGTTTAATCTTGATTTGTATGAAAAATAAAAATGCTGCTGGTATTATGCTCGGCTCAATGACCGTTCTGGCGTTGATGCCCACTCTCACCAATGCCGCCTACTATGTACAAGGTGACATGATGGACAGATATGGATACGGGAGCGGTTTTGAGGGAGGACACTTTATTATGATGATCTTTACTTTTCTTCTGGTGGTATTCGGGGTTGTGGCATTACTAAGATACGCCAGAGGCGAGCACTATCACCACGATGGTTCACACGGCAACACTAGTGACAACGCTTTGGAAATATTGAAAGCACGCTATGCCAAGGGTGAGATTGAAAAGGAGGAGTTTGAAAGTAAGAAAAAAGATTTGACTAGATAATGGTTCGCACGGTGTTGTAAGTGGTTTAGAAAACCGGCCGAAGTCACTGACGTGACTTCGGCCGGTTTTCGTCCCCAATCAGCTATTCAGAACGCGATGCGTCTACCGGTCCAGCTGACCCCGGTTCGTAAGTATGAAGTGGCAACGTTTTGAAATGTTCTAGTATCGGGGTAATAAATTGCCAGGCGGTCTCTACTTCAGCCCCACTGACAAAGCGCGTCTGGTCGCCAACAATACAATCATACAAAACTCTTTCGTACGCTTCGGGTGAGTGACTATCGGTAGTAGCGGTGTGTAAAAGTTCTAGCTCACGTTGCTCGAGCTCAAAAATGAAGCCCGGTTTTTTAACCCACATCGTTAATGACATTTTTTGAGTGGGGGCGAAGGTGATAGTTAGTACATTTTGGTGTGTGTGCGCATCTGGCTTACTGGCACAGTGGCATTGATCTAAAGCTTTGAAGGTGATGATAGTTTCATTTATAGATCGATCAAGTGCTTTGCCAGCTTCAAGCGTGTAGCGAACGCCCCGCCAGACGGGAGTGGTGGCCACGGTAGAAATTTTGAAATAGGTTTCTGTCTCTGAGTCTGGGGCTACGCCCAGTGTTTGCCTATAGCCATTATACTGACCACGGATAACACTATCGGGAGAGGTTGTGAGCAGGGTTTGTAGGACTGCCGTACGGGCCGCACGCATTTGGGTCGCATCATGGACATCAACCGCTGGTATCGTGAGCAGGGCCAGAATCTGCAACATATGGTTTTGTCCCACATCGCGCAGTGTACCAATACCGTCATAAAACGAACCACGATTGGCCACGTCTTTGGTTTCCAATAGACGAATAGTAATAGATTCAATTCGCTCTTTATTCCACGAGTCGGCCAAGATACTATTAGCAAAACGGAGCGAGATAATATTTTCAATGGCATCTTTGGCTAAATAATGGTCAATCCGATAAATCTGCTCATCTTGAAAAAGGGTGCAGAGCTTATGCTCAAGGGCTTGAGCGGTTACTAAATCACGGCCAAATGGTTTTTCCACCAAAAGTCGTGACCAGGAGTCTAATCCGGCACAGAGCGCCAAGGCATTACTCTGATGTAACTGTTCAAAAATCTCCTCGTAGTATTGTGGTGGTACGGCCAGGTAAAAAAGCTTGTTGGTGCACTGACCAATTGATTCATCAAAGTTCAGTAGGATTGCCTTGATTCGTTTATACGAAGATGATTCAGCAAAGCTACCAGCCACATAGTGAAGGTGTGTACAAAAACTTTGAATGACAGTTTTAGCGTGGTGGTGTCCTTTTTCGGCAATACTCTTTGCCACAAACGTCTGGTAATCAGCATCACTCAGCTCCTTGCGCGATAAACCAATGATGGTAAAAACTGAGGGCAACTCTCCGGCCACATAGAGATCAAGGAGCGCCGGAAATAATTTCGTTTTAGCTAAATCGCCAGTACCACCAAAGATGATGATGGCGATGGGGTTGTTATTTTTTCCGATGATGATATTAGACATGAATTTTCATTATAGTATTTAGAATTTATATTTTGATTATAACAAAATTATGATTAAATCAATAAAACCTAGAACCGTATTGATATATTCTTTAGTAGTATCATCGGCAAGAGTACTAAAATCATCAAATTTTCCATAGGCACCGCCCACCATCACTCTCTATTGTGCTTATTTTAAGCCTGGCATTTAATCAAAATAAAAACAAAATCTAGTTCTTAATAAATTATGAGGGTATAATTAACAACAAATCAAGATACAGACTCACACACAACCCTCAAAATAATAATTTGCTATCAAATGAAAAACCGTCTATTTAACAAGAAAATGCTTGCTAGTGTACTTGGTTTAATTATTATTGGTGTTTTTTTTGTGGCCTCGGCGCTACTAGCACAAAAATATGAAAGTGAACTGCACGCCGTAGTGAATGATGATAGTGTCTTCGGAATGCTGGGGTACGTTCTGATAACGGCCGTGGCAATTGTCGTTGCTCCCGTCTCCACCCTGCCGCTTATTCCACTTACTGTTAGCTTATGGGGGTGGTTTACCGCTGGGGTACTCTCTATCATCGGCTGGACGGTGGGATCACAGGTGGCTTTTTTGTTGGCGCGGGCGTACGGTAAATCCTTGGTACAAAAATTCGTCTCGCTCGAGCGCTTCAGAGCCTATGAAAAGCAGTTCGGAGCTGGTAACATTTTTTGGACAGTGGTTCTCCTACGGATGATTGTGCCGGTTGACATCCTTTCCTACGCCCTCGGTCTTTTCTCAACTATGTCCAGTCGGTCATTTTTCCTGGCAACCATTATCGGCATCACCCCCTTTGCTTTTATCTTTTCCTACCTCGGCAGTCTTCCCCCTAGTTTCCAAATTATAACACTCATTGAGATCGTCCTCCTGATTTTTATCGTCCACTATCTTTGGAAGAAAAAAATAGCATCTTAGTGCGAGAACTTTTTGTAGTATCCTCCCACCACCAGCCCAATGGCCGTTCCTAAACAGGCACCAGCGACAAATTCAGATAACCAATGAAAACCAAAGGTGACACCGATACCGATAAACAACGCCGGCACGAAGAGTGAAGCGCGTATGTACCAACGGGGTGGAAGCAATATTGTCAAAGTAACCGCGAGGGCAAAAGCAATTGTAGCGTGAGATGATGGCCACCCACCGATAACTGACTCGTTCAAAAAACCAAAATTGAAGGCATAACTATTATCAACAAGAGCTTGTTCTTCGCCGTGATGAAAATGTGGCGGTGAGGTCCGTCCAGTAAATGTCTTGATGGCGGTGGAAAGAGTGAATCCCAGCAGGACTGCATACAGTGTCGCTTCAGTATAGAGGCGGTAGAGTGGCTGGCGAAAAGCAATGGCCAGAATAAAAAACAGTAACGGCACCAAAATTGGGACTGCAAACCCGAGAAAATCAGCAACAAAAAGTAATGAAGTAGGAACCTGTGCCAGTACATAAACTAGATATGCCCAATCAAGACCAGTCCACACCAAAACAAAGGTAGCCCCTATAGCCACAGCGTGAAGCAGTAACCTGCACCCAGAAAACACCCTAATCACAAACTGCGCATAACGGGCAATATATTTCATGTTTGGAGTAGTGTACAGCAGTATTAGTTTAGAGAGTACAAAAATCTCATGATACGCTTTATAAATGGTGTCAGTCTCCCCCTTTCACCGTTTGTGACAACTCGCTTATTGATGCATGAAGCGGTCGGGTAGGGATAAATTTTATTAAAGATGTCTACCGTGGTCATCCACCACTACGCCGGCTTTGTCGAGCGCTAGCGCTTCGGTATTCAACATCCGGGCAATTGATACCAAGACGGCATCAAAAAAAGATTAGTTTGAAATGGGATTAACTTCAGCGTCAATGTTAGTATTAATAATTGATTTAATTGATGAGGTTGTTGAAATAGTTGTTGAGAATTGGACAATTGATAATTGGCGATAAATTTCTTGATAACCAGCGCTTTTAGCTTGATATTTAGAAATAGCCATTTCTACTAGTAATGCATTGTACGGAACCGCAACCACAGTTACATCAGGAGGATTAATTTGTTCCTGATTAAAAGAAACAAAGGTATTTATGCTAACTACAGCACCAATAATAATTGTAGCGAAGGCTCCCCCTAAGCCAATTACCCATTCCCGCCTGGGATGCATAATTTTAGGATCACTAATACCATGACTATGTCGGAAAATGTGTCGCGCCATTTTATAAAGATCTTTTTTTTCTATCATGGTGTAATTGTAATATACAATAATATACTTCCCTTCCAAGTACCGTCTTCTGGATTATGTGTCAAAACTAATTCAGGGATAGTTTTATGATAAGGAATATTTTCAAACAAAAGAACTAATTGCTTAATGGCCTTCTCCTGTCCGGTGAATTTGAAGCCAGCATACAATTGAGCAGCAGATTTGTCGGTTTTTGGATTGACGGAAAGCTGGCTTGTCTCCAGAGTAATTCCCATTTTGCTAGCTAATTGCTCGATGTCAGTTATAAAGGAGATGGTATCTTTTTCGGTAATAAAAAACTGTTCTATGGTTGCTCGGTCTTCCTTGGTGGATTCAGTCGTCTGTATCAGATTGTGATAAGCCAGCTCTTTGCTATTTTGTTCAGCAATCAGTAAGCGATTAGCATCAAAGACATCACCTTGAACTTTTACTTGATAGATACCATACGCCAAAAACGCCACCAAAATAAAACTGTATAAGATGGAAATATACAACATTAATTTGGTTTTTTTACTCATAATTAATTAGTTATATTAGTGATTGTTGTGGTTGCTAAAGTAATCTCCATTGAAAACAACAAATCGCGATCTTTTACCAAGCTGGAAATTGGTAAATCAACGGTGGAAAAATTTTGATCAGCTTCGATAGCATCACGAAAATCTGCCAAGTTTTGACGGGTGTTTGATACACCACTTATTTGGATAGTGCCCGCCAGTGATTCCAGTCTACTAAAACGCATTTCTTGTATAGTAACTTTAGTACCCGCTAATTTTTCTAATTTATTAGTGTAAAGTGAAAAAGGGGTCACTTCTCTAGTATCCACTAATAATTGCGCTTGTCGATTAGCGTTGAGAAGGACTGTAGCAGAAACATCATATGAATGTGACTTTAGTGAGGCGGTGGCAACGTCTTGTTTGAGTAAATTATTCTGCATTCCAATGAGAACATAAGTCGGTAATAGTAAAAATAGAATTATCAAACTGACTGTTCCGGCCAAAAATAACCAAACGGTAACAACCCGAACCCAATATTCTTTAATAATGTTTTTTCTGGCCGCTGGCGGGATAAGATTTATCATATTTATACTGTTCGTTTTAAAGCCAATCCGACAGCTGTGGCATAACCGTAAGAATGAAGTAAATCAATTGGTGGAATAAACGCTTCGGTAGTAAAAGCATTTTGCCACACATTAGCTCTACTAGTACTAATACCCAGCGATTCTGTTAAATATTCCGGTAAACCATTTAGGTTGGAACTACCGCCACAAAGCACGATTGACTTAATCCGGCGATCACTTTGTTTATAATCACACGCATGCCAATACTGAATTCGGTTTGACAATTCATCTTTGATGACGGAAACAGTAGAAATCAAGGATTCATAACATCGTGAATCTGATACTCCTTTAATTAAACCAGAGACATTTTTAATCTTGGTTAATTCCGTTTCACTTAAATTACCAAGCTCTTTACGCAGAGCAACCGATAATTCATTGCCGCCGAAGTCGATAGTGGAGGTATACATTAAGACGCCGTCATGAACAATGCCAACCCCAGTTCTGGTTTTTCCAAAATCAACCAGAAGATGAGAACCTCGGGAGTCGGTTGGTAGTACGGCTCTCGCCATGGCCTGTGCTTCCACTTCAAAAGAGACGGGGGTTAATTCTGCTTCTACGCACGCATCATAATAATTGAGAATTGTCTCACGGGCATAAGCGGCCACCACCACCCGCAAAGTATTGTCTGTAGTTTCACCCTCCAAAATATCATAATCAAAAAAAGCTTCTCGAGCTGGAATAGGAACATTTTCTTCTAAACGAAACTCTAGAATACCACGTACTTCTTTTTCTAGAGTAGAGTGTTTAATTTCTGTTTCAAATAAATAAGCTCTTTCTTCTGGCAAAGAAACCCGAATGTACTCCGCCTTGGTGCGTTGTTTTAATTCACGCAAAACCATTACTAGCTTCTTTTGATCTAGAACCATACCCCGTTCAAGCACCCCGTTTGGAATGGTTATTTCACCCCAGGCCGTGAGCTTATTTTGGATACCATTGTCTGTTGATGATCCAAATTCAATATATTTAAGTGACGTATCGGAAATGTCCACACCAATACTTGGCATTAACATATACTCTGGCGGAGGTATAAACCTTTCAAAAAAAGAAAAGATTGACATCAGTATTATTATACGCTGTCACTAACCAAAAATAAGAAAGCAACCCACACCCTAGTAGATTTTGAATAAAAAATAGATGCTAATTGCAATAACTGTGAAGAGCGACAAAATTAAAATATTTTTACGCCAGTGTTTAATGGCTCGGTGTCCGATATGATAGGTAA
>MFMT01000005.1:17361-19157 GCA_001783565.1 Candidatus Kaiserbacteria bacterium RIFOXYD1_FULL_42_15
AGGTGTAGGGAATCGGTGTGATGGCGCCAATGATGGTTAAAATCAAAGTTTGACCCCGAAAATTTTCTGATATTTGATTGAATTGAATTAATAAATCTGGACTAAGCAGTGATAAGGTTAGATTACTAAAAAATACTGCCATTAAGTAGGCAACGATTCCCCCGGCCAAGGAGGAAAAAATCGTCACAATTATAACTAGGATTGTTTTAGACCGATTGGCTAAGATATAAGCCATCATAAAAGGATCAGTAACAATTGGTATCACCAAGGCAGACTCAAAAAAAGAAATTAAACCAATTCCCCATAAACTATATTTAGTCTGAAGCAGGTGTTCAATTTTCCTAATAAACTTTGTAACCAATGATTCTGACATATGTACACTCTATTTATTTAATCAGTGTACCAGCTGATAAAGATGCACTCGGTGTTAAAAGAGTAAAAAGCTCACCATCGCTAGCTGCCAAAATCATTCCTTGACTTTCTAAACCGGCGATTACTTTTGTCTCTAGGTTGATTAGAAAAGGATTTTGAATACCTACCAATGTCTGCGGGTCAGTGTAGAACTTTTTGATACCGGATAATATTTGGCGAGGTTTTTCTTCGCCCACATCTACCATTAATTTTAGTAGTTTATTAGAATCAGGCACTTCTTCAACCGAAAGGATGGTGCCGATAACAATTTTTAATTTTGCAAAGTCGTCGTAAGCGATGGTGTCCATATTATTTTTTATTACTTGTTATATAACTGTCCAGGATGAGAGCGGCGGCGGCGGCATCGGTCATGGCGGTTTTGCCCTGAAGGCGAATGGCGGCTTGAGTGGTGTATTGTTCCGGCTGAAGATGAATTGGAAGTCCGATGGCCAGTGTTAAATCCAACATTAATCCTTCCACCGCCGTGTGAATTTTGTTAGGCGAACCGTCACGGTCTAGAGAGTAGCCAATAACCACTTCCCCTACCTGCTCTTTTTCAATGAGAGAAATTATGTTTTTTAATAAATCAGAATTAGTCGAAATAACACTATGCGGAAAAGCCATTGTGCCCGACTCATCCGTCAGAGCCAGCCCAGTCTTTTTAGAACCATAATCAATTCCCATTTTTCGCATTCCTCTATTGTAGCGGTTTGCGATGATTATGGGAAGAAAGCATGTCTTTGGCCAACAAAGTAACTGCAAATATTGCTGTTTACTTACTAAAATAAGGACGTCAGTACGTACGTACTGACGTCCTTATTTTAGTGTGGTGCTCTCACTAGGAATCGTCCTGACGGTCACCAAGCTATATTGTTTCGCTTTCAGCTCACAATCTATCAGGTGCCGCGGGACACGGCTCGCCGGCCCAAAGGGGGCCCCGGCTCCGCCGTTCGATTCCTAGTGAGAGCACCAAAACAAAAAGTCCCCGAAGGGATTGTATTACGTATTTGTGGTCACAGGTTACTAAGTATAATCTTGCACTTCGTGCAGATTCTACTAAGTACCTTCGACCCCGGCTCGTCTATTTTCTCCTCTAGGAAAGGAGGAGAAAATATGACTCCGCCTAGCACACAGGCACGAAACTGAAGCAGTTCAGTTTCTATAACAAAGACACAATTCTTTTAAGAATTGTGTCTTTGTTATACCTGTGCTCTCACTAGGAATCGAACCTAGATCGCAGATTCCGCAAACCCGCATTCTATCCATTAAACTATGAGAGCAAATATGAACATTATACCATCCCCAATTAACGCTTAGACATAAACGCCTTTCAAAATTTTGAGCGAAAAGCAAGCTGGAGTCCGAAGCATATTGGTATATGTTGA
>MFMT01000005.1:19177-22453 GCA_001783565.1 Candidatus Kaiserbacteria bacterium RIFOXYD1_FULL_42_15
TATGTTGAGGGCGAAGCGCGGTTTTGTAGCCAAAATTTGGGATTGCGTGTCCAATGGTTAATTGGAGATGGTATTATATGAAGCCCTGCGATAGTACCACAACTAACGGCGTCTGTCATCTCAATTTTTACTGTCTCTAAAATCCTAAAAACTCCAAAAGAACATTAAAAAACGGTTCCTCAATAAACTCCTCATCTATTCGCCCAACCAAAATATCCTCAATATCGTCTATGTATTCTTCGGGAAGAGGTAGGACTAGGAGGGGCATAAAGTGTTTCTTTGAAATAACAAACAGTCGTGGGCCACGTGGATCATCTTCATCAATATGAAAAGATCTGAGCGTTGTATATGGATACAATGTCTCATCAATTCTAATTCCCCGCACAGTAACAGCAAAAGGAATTACTTTTGGTGGCTGACTGGCTGCGATAGACATCGTAATACCAGCAATACCACAAAGCAACGCGAATAAGAAATTTCCGAAAAATACCGCCGCCACTACAATCGCCATGGTAATAATGGCTAAAGCAAAAAACCAATCACCACCCTTTTCAATATGGTGATGTTCCGGCGCCTCCCAAGTAACACTGCGAACTTGCGGTTCCATTAGAATAATTGTAGCACGATAGCGGTATACAATTTAAAGATAATTTGCTAGTATCTGTTGCTAACGGGTTCCCCCGTTCATAAATACACGGAGAGATGGCTGAGAGGCTGAAGGCGGCGGTCTTGAAAACCGTTAAGGGCGAAAACTCTTCGAGGGTTCGAATCCCTCTCTCTCCGCGAGTACAAAATAGCACCCCACCAGGGTGCATATTTTGTTCGCGGAGAGAGAGTACGTGACTCAATGTTGTGTAAAATAATGAGCGTAGCGATTATATTTTTCATACATAGAATTTTTTATTCCTAATAAAAATTCTTGCACTCACGGTGGGATTCGAAGCCCGATTGAGCTGGGTTGGAAGCGCAGCGCACCAATCCAGCCAATTGGGATACTGCTCGTGTAACGAGAGAAATTCCCTCTCTCTCCGCCAAAATTGGAAATCGGAATCAGAAGCCGAAATGGGGTCGGCGCGAAGGTGAGAATGTCATCGCCAAAAAAAAACGAACACTGGGGTATTCGCTTTTGGTATAGTTTCCAGTTAATTTATTTAACAGTGGATTTTTTGATGGCGGCTGAGAGTCGGGATTTTTTGCGGGCGGCAGTATTTTTTTTGATTACTCCGCGCTTGGCAGCTTTATCAATCGCTTTGTATGCAGTGGGCAACATTTGCTTGGCCTTGTCCCCTTCGCCAGCCATAATAGACTTTCTAATCCCTTTTACAACATCACGCATGGTGTTGTTGCGACGAACATTAAACACGCGCTTGCGCTCACTACTTCTAATTGCTTTTTTTGCTCCTTTTGTAATTGCCATATAAATTTATCTAAGTGCCAGAACTGTACCGTATATCGTCAAATAAATCAACCCAGCCCTTAGCGCGTAAGGGCAGGGTTTAATGGTTTAATGGTTGCATTGTTGAATAGTGTAGAAAATAAAAAGTGTCCGTCATTGCAGGAGTGGCTGTTAAGCAAATGACATAACCTGTCTACACAGTCAGGTAATCCATAGTGGCGAACGATGTGGATTGCCGCGCTGTGGCTCGCAATGACAACGACTTTTAATAACCACTGTCCGTCTTTGCGAGCCACAGCGCGGCAATCCACATCGTCATATCATTCTGGTTACTCTCCTCACGTTACTTAAATAGTGTACAATATCGGTATTATGATTCGTTTACTGGAAGGGGTAGTGGCTGGCAAAGCGCCGGGGGGGCTAGTGATTAGCGTTGGTGGCGTTGGTTATCATGTTCGCACTACCAAGAAGGTGCCAACGGCAGTGGGGGTCTCACTGCGTTTATTTACCCACCTAGCCGTACGCGAAACCGCTCTTGATTTATATGGCTTCCTAACCGAGACCGAATTGGAATTTTTTGAGCTGTTGCTAACCATTCCCAAAATTGGTCCTAAGTCCGCCCTACAGATTTTGGACCAAGCCGATGTGGCTCTGATTGTTGAAGCGGTCAATCTGCAAGATGCCAGCCATCTTTCCAAGTTATCTGGCATTGGCAATAAAACCGCTGAAAAAATAGTTTTGACTCTCAAAGATAAAGTAGCCATATTCAAATTAACAAACACTGGAGCCACGGCTCCAGCCACTCAAATTTACACCGATGCTTTTGATACCCTGATTACGCTCGGCTATAACCCCATGTCCATCCGTCAGGTTCTTGATACCATTAACGATGCCGAATCAACTAGCAATTTGGTTAGACTAGCTTTGAAGGAGTTATCGTGATTACCCATTATTGAGACATAGTAAAAGGCCAGGGAACAAGTCCAGGGCCTTTCATTTTGTTTGCGGGCGTCTCAGCGCTGGAGAAGAAACTCCTCTCCGCTCGATTTGAGACGCATGGCCATCACATTGCCGGCCGCGTCCATCTGAGGACACACGGTCTCGATGCCGACCTGGCCGGTGCGGCCGCTGAGGAAATTGACACATCCGGTGCTGCTCAGCACAGCAATCACCTTCGCCGCCTGACCATCATGGAGTTCGCCAAGGTCGAAAACATTCCCAGGCGAGAGCGCCGCGAGGGCAACGCCCTCCTTTTGGCTCGGTCCGAGATACAGCCCGTTAAATTGACTTCCCGGCACGGTCTGCGCCTGGGTAGCGATGCCACCCAGTGCAGCGAAGACGATGGCCATAAGGGCCGGGGTCAGATTTTTCATTCTCAGAGGCCCTCCTTGAGCCAGACTAAACTTACCGATCCACCATGGTGGGCAAGATGTCTAATTCCTAGAGTACATGAATATAAACTTTTGTCAACCCTGTCTTTAGGGTTCTTTACCTTACCAAGGCAACGGCATTGCAAAATAAAAACAAGGACCATTCCCTGTTTTTATTTTTCTGAATTATAACCTTTTTAATTAAACCTCTTGCGCCACCGGTATCACTTCCACAGTGATAGAACTACTGACTGGCGGACCATCAGCCGGAGCTGGAGTACAAGTAATTGTGAAGTTTTGCGCGTTTGTTAGAGGAACCGTTGCTCCATTGGCAGTAAGCCCTGGTGCTGTAATGGGGAACGACTGACTACCACCTGTCACCGTCATTGCGAGCCCCGTTAGAAACATAGTTTCTAACGGGACGCGTCGCCAAGAAGCACTCCCCATCCCCGCTCTAAACAATCACACCGTTTAACCAGCTAAACCTCCCACACTACCGGTACCACTTCC
>MFMT01000006.1:0-95 GCA_001783565.1 Candidatus Kaiserbacteria bacterium RIFOXYD1_FULL_42_15
AAATGACCGCCACAAATAAAAGACCCGTGATTAGTTCTACCCAAAAATATCGACTGGGAATTCGCGCCCCACAACAGCGACAGCGACCACGTAAT
>MFMT01000006.1:173-1130 GCA_001783565.1 Candidatus Kaiserbacteria bacterium RIFOXYD1_FULL_42_15
AAAGACTTCCCGGTATGAAAACGGTAAAGATAGACATTAAGAAAACTGCCAATAATGACCCCAAATACAAAGCCATAGATAACAAAAAGATAAAATGGGATAAATTCCATAAGTAGAGTAAGTATACCAACAACAAAGCCATTCAAGATAGGTAAAAACGTGGATTGCCGCCTGCCGCGCTTCGCCCGCAGCTAAAGGTGGACTCGCAAAGACGGATAGATGCGAGCCAACTTACCACCGTCATTGCGAGTCATGGAGCGATAGCGGAGTGACGTGGCAATCCAGAGTGACGACGCCGTGGATTGCCGCGCTGTGGCTCGCAAAGACGGTGTTCGCCGTCTTCGCGAGGAAGGGAGCTCGCAAGCGACTGACGTGGCAATCCAGTCATTGATGACCATAATGGTTAAAAATTAACACAAACAAAAAACGCCTGACGGCGTTTTTTGTTTTTAACCTTTAGAATCTACTTAACCACAGACTGTCGCTGTAGCCCCCTTTGTCCCCACCTTTTCCTTTGAAGCTCCAGTACTATCAACACACCAGAACTTAGTGGTACTTAACGTGGCCTCAGCAGCCCAAGCAGTAGCTGTCGCATCACAGTCACTACCTGTAAATCCTGACCAAAGTGAAGTACTCTGCGTGTCACTACAAGCAGTGGTATACGATCCAGTACTCGTATATATAATCTCAGCCTGTGAACGAAGTGACGCTAATTGTTGTTTAATCTTGGCATCAGCTCCACTACTTCGCGCACTTCCTAATGAAGCCAACACTGTCGCTGCCAAAATACCAATAATTGCGATAACAACGAGGAGTTCAATTAAGGTGAAACCGCGCTGTCCTGATTTTTTAAACATAGAATATATTTATATTAATAACTTTAGAAAATGGGAGTGAATTCAGACATCAGCTGAGTGTCTTAAGTCACCTTTCATTTTACTCCACGTTGTACGTGGT
>MFMT01000006.1:1154-17409 GCA_001783565.1 Candidatus Kaiserbacteria bacterium RIFOXYD1_FULL_42_15
GGCGATCCATGACGACGCTGGATTGCTTCATGCGACTCGCCTGTCTGCGCAGGCAGGCAAAGACGGACACGACGGTGACGATATGGATTGCCGCGTCTCTTCGCTGTGGCTCCGTTCTTCGCAAAGACGCGATGGTGTGGTCGTCGTCTTTGTGAGGAATGGAGTGTCGATGGAATGACGTGGCGATCCGCAACAACGATGACGCTGGATTGCTTCACTGCGGTTCGCAAAGACGACAGGGAGCGAAGCATATTTATAGAACCACTATCATCGGATGAGATTCGAGGCGAAACGGGGATTTTGGAGGAGATGTACTTAATGTACATTGACGATGAAATCTTCGTTTCAACGAAGAAGATCGCCGATACTCGTGAACTCGTTTCAAAACTTTTCATATACAAGGCATCGAGTCATGAAAACACGAGACGTATTTTTATACGTTGAGTGTTTGAATGACGAAGATAACGCAGTAGATGAAACTTTTGAGACGAGTTCTATTTTAGAATCAGTATCATCGGATGAGATTCGAGGCGAAACGAAGATTTTTGAGGAGATGTACTGGACGTACATTGACGATGAAATCTTCGTTTCAACGAAGAAGATCGCCGATGATACTGATTTTATTAGAAGTTGCTGGTCATGCTGTATATCGGCATCAAAACCGAAGCCAACAACACGCCCACACCAAGACCAAGTAAGACAATCATCACTGGTTCAATTAAACCAATCAAAGTATCAACAGCATTATTAACTTCTCGTCTATAGAAGACAGCTAGAGTGCCCATAATTTCTGACAAACTACCGGTTTCTTCCCCTACCTTGACCATCTGAGTAAGAATGCCTGGTATTTCCGGATATTCAGATAAGGAATCAGCAAATGAGCGGCCGGCCTTAACATCAGCCAAGGCAGCATCAAGAATCTCCTTATAAACTGAGTCATCTACTACATCACTGGTAACCTCAATGGCCTGCACAATAGAAACTCCATTACTAAGCATAGTGGAAAGATTGTCACATAGTTTAGTCAAAACTAACTTGCGACGTAGTGTTCCCATGTATGGAATAGATAGCATAAACTCATCATAGGCACGCTTGCCGACCGGGGTTTTGATGAAGCTCCAAAGCATAATTATGCCGACACTAAGAAATATAAAAATAAAACCAATATAATGTACTAGAAAATTAGATAATCCAATAACAATTTTGGTATAGATGGGTAATTCTTGACCAGAATCAGTCAAAATTTTGGCAATTTTAGGAATAACCATAGTAAGCATCAAGCCCATAACAGAAAAGAAAACGGCAATAACGAAAGCCGGATAAATCAAGGCATTGCGCGCTTTAGAAATAATCTCATAAGAACGATCCAAGTAATCAGCCAAATAATTAAACGATTTTTCGAGTGAGCCGGACTCCTCACCAGAACGAACTAGGTTCACATAAAAAACCGAAAACACTGTGGGGTGGGCTGCCAACGCTCGCGAAATTGAACTACCACCTTGCAAATCTTCAACAATTTTATTTAAGATGTTAAGCAGGCGAGGGTTCTCCATTTCAGCTGAAAGCAACCGAAAGATTCGGAGTGGTGATACATGCGCTTGGAATAGGGTGGCAATCTGTCTAGATAAAATAACTATTTCCTTATTTGAAACACCTTCAAAAAAACCAATTTTTAAATTGAATAAATTCTTTTTATCTGCCACCGGGTCAATTGACATGATAGTATAGCCACGCTTTTGTACCGCAGTAATGGCCGTATCTATTGATGATGCCTCAACTGTACCCTCTCGTTCCGCATTGGTATTATCGATAGCAACGTAAGTGAATAACATGATACTTTTTATATTAAATGAGACGTTCTAAACCTTTAGGATTCGAAGCATATAAGAAGGCATTCTCGACCGTAATCTCACCCTGTTGAACTAACTGCGCCAACGATCGATTCATATCAATCATGCCTTGCTCCAGTCCTGTCTCTATCACCGAATAAATTTCGTGTGTTCGTCCTTCACGAATCAGATTACTAACAGCGACATTGTTAATCAAAAGCTCGTAAGCCGGTACTAAACCGCCTGAAATACGTGGGACAAGTCGTTGTGAAAAAATCGCAATCAAAGAAGCGGCCAGCTGAGCACGAATTTGACCTTGTTGATCACCAGGAAATGAATCAATGATGCGATTGATGGTTTGGGCAGCATCATTAGTATGAAGAGTGGAAAAAACCAAATGCCCCGTCTCAGCTGCCGTCACTGCTATAGCGATAGTTTCGGGATTGCGCATTTCACCCACTAAAATGACATCAACATCTTGTCTAAAAACGGCATTGAGAGCAGACTCAAAATTTGGTGTATCAATACCGACCTCACGTTGATTGATCAGAGCTTTTTCAGCGGTATAAACATATTCTATCGGATCTTCAATAGTCACAATATGATCAGACCTTTTTTTATTAATGCTATTTACCATGGCCGCCAAGGTGGTTGATTTTCCTTGACCAACTGGACCAACACACAGAAAGAACCCTTGGTTTCTATCAGTAAAATTATCCAATATTGGTGGTAGATTTAATTCCTCTAATGATAAGATGACATTAGGAATTAACCGCAAGGCCACCGACAGTCGACCTTTTTGAAAAAAGGCATTGCCACGAAAACGAATATTATCTGCATTTTCATAAGAAAAATCCACTTCTTCACGTTTTTTAAGACGCTCGAAAAACTCTGGCCTCATTAATACCTGAGCAAAACCAGTTACGTCAACCTCAGTCAATATCGGTTTCTTAACTAAAGGAATCAATGAACTACTGATTCGAAAAATTGGGTGACTACCAACAGAAAGATGTAAATCAGAACCTTGTTCACTGACCAATGATTGAACTAAAATTTGCAACTCTTTTTTATAATCAACTGACATATATGATGTTATTTAGCTGACATTATTTTTTCCACTTTCTTTACCACCTCACTCGGTATTGACTGCGCCTTAATAATATACCCGATTGCGCCAGCTTTTTTTGCCTCTTCAATATCTTGGTCTTGTCCTTGATTGGATAGAACAATTAATTTCATTTTTACCTTTGGTACCATTTTTTTAATTTCATTTAAAAGCTCAACGCCCGTCATCCCAGGCATGATCATATCCACCAGCATCAAATCAAAAACATCACCCTGCTCCAGAATTCGGAGAGCGTCAGAGGCATGCAGTGCGGTTATCACATCATGACCACACTCAATAAACTTCATGGCATACAATTCTCGTAAGAAGGCATCATCATCAACTATGAGTATTTTCATCATCTTTTATAATAGCATCAACATTTATATTTTTAGATGAGTTATCGACAGTTACTTCTGGTTCATCCAATAAATCATCCATACCCACTTTTGAACCAAACAGATTCATCTCTTCATAAGGAATAATATGATTAAGTGCCTTAACAATTGCATCCTCCTTCATAGACATAAAACCATGTTGCCTGGCCACATCATAAATCTCTTCTTCAGAGGCACCCTTGAGAATTAGGTTCTGAATCGGCTCTGTTACCTCTAATGCCTCCATCACAGCTATTCGCCCCTTCATACCAGTGGCACTATCTGGACTTTGTTGAGGGTGCAAAAATGTCCTCCCATTTGGAATTCTGTTAAGATATTTTTTGGGTAGAGTCTTGAATTCTTCCTCCATAATTAATTCCATGCTTTTTCCAATCGGTTCTTCTCGTCCAGTGCCGGGTTTAATTCTTCGTGCCAGGCGTTGCGCTAAGGCCAATTTAAGAGTCGGAGCAATTAGATAGGGGTCGATACCCATATCAATTAAGCGCGGTATCACTCCGATGGAATTATTAGTGTGAATGGTTGAGAGCACCAAGTGACCAGTCAAGGCTGCCTGAATAGCTAGCTGGGCAGTTTCTTTATCACGAATTTCTCCAACCATAATAATATCCGGGTCTTGACGCAAGGCACTACGTAAACCATTGGCAAAGGTATAGCCAATTTCCGGATTGACTTGTGATTGACTAACACCTTCAATATTGTATTCAACCGGATCCTCAAGTGAAAGAACGTTTTTAGTCTGTCTATCAAGTTCAGCCAACATAGCATAAAGGGTAGTCGATTTTCCAGAACCAGTTGGACCAGAAATAAGAATAATTCCAAATGGCTCATTTAACATTCGACGGATTACAGTGAGCAAGTGTCCAGTAATGCCGGCCGCCTCTAAATTAGTAACTCCCTTTTCGTTATCCAAAATACGCATCACCACATTCTCACCATAATTTGTAGGTAGTACCGATACACGAAAATCAATTTTCCGACCATCAAAAGTAGCAGAGAAACGACCATCCTGTGGCTTACGACGTTCATCCAAACGCATTGATGAAAGAATTTTAATTCTGGCTACCACCGCCACTTGAACATTTTTTGGTAACTCCAAGCTGATCGCTAATATTCCGTCAATTCGGAAACGGACAGCCACCTTTTTTTCACTTGGTTCGATATGAATATCTGACGCATTGCCGTCAACGGCATATCTCAGGATGGTGGCCACAATTTTTGTTATAGGTGCGTCCTCTTTAATATATTCAAAGGAAGTATTGTCACCATCTCCACCCTCTTCACTACCTTTATTGGCAATCTCAGTGTCTAGTTCGTTTTCTAAAGTAACTAAAGCCGCCGTTACATCGCCTTTTAAATTTTCATATGATTCCTGAGCAATTTTAATATCGCGCTCAAACATGAAGACCATTTTGAATGGTAGATTGTGTTTGGAGCTGATAAAATTTAAGACTTCGCGTACTTGTAAATCATCTGGATTGTTTACTCCAACCACTAACACACCATCCTCAACCAAAAGAGGGGTAACATGATAATGTAGAGCCGATTCTTCAGGAATAAAAGAAAGAACCTCTTCGGTTAAAGAAAATCCTTCTTTTAATGTGAATGGTGGTACTTGATAATATTCAGCGATTGCGGTTCGCAAAACACCTTCTTCCACACCACTATCGATCATGGCCTCCTCGACACTTTTCTCTTGCTCTTCAATAAGCTTACTGGCTTTCGCCAGTTCTGCCACGGAAATTACTTCTTGTTGTTTAAGATAGTGTAAAATATCCATAATTAAATTATCCGTAATCGCTAATGGGATGGCTGATTATCAGTTTGGATATTGGACACTGTGTCAAAAATATTAGATTTTCCGACTACTTGTTCGGGCACGTCACTGGAGTAAGAAACCAAACTAGAAAAATTAGGATTATTAAATATTTCAAAATCAAATGATATAGATTCTAGCTGGTTGCGTCTTTCAATAAAAACTTGAGTTTGGTTCAATAGTTGGTCTGATATAGCATCAGCATTGTTTAGTGAGAGGGAATTTGAGCCCCGTTCCTTTAGCATATAATACCCAATCGCAACCAAGACAATGACTGTCAGGATAATAAGAACATTTTTAAATAACTGTGACATATAAATTATAATTTAAACTTGATCATCAGTTGGGATTATTACTTCACGAGAAAAAGCGGAAAGTAAAAGAGTGGCGGTGAGAAAACCATTTTCGGATGGGTCGACCGTTAAAAGTGCCACCTGGAGTGGATAGTTATTAATTTCAATAGCCCCAAGCAGTTCTTTTAATTGAGCGTAAGTGACATCGGCCACAATTTCAAATTGATGGGTTGTCAGCCCTGATGTTTCAACTACCTCATTATTGTCCTTCTTTATTACCGGACCCTTATACACTAAGGAGTTGGCTACGATTTGCTGCTGCTTCAAAATAGTATTCAAATCCTTCAAGACGGACACATCATCAATTTTATCTGGTAGATATATTAGTAAAGCTTGTTTGTTAGACAAGGTTAAGCTATCAATGTCATGTAGTCGGTCTGATAACTGTTTATTAACACTAGCCACCTTTGTCGCCTCCTCCATATATATTTGGGACATGTCTTGTGTACTTTTAATCTTACTAATGGTGGGATTGATATACAAAAAACCAATCGTAATAGCTATTACAACCATGGCAATTTTATAAAAAAGTTGAAACGGATTCATGATGATACTTGGTTAGAAGTTTCTTCGGGTGTTGTTGTAGAGTTGGTGTCTTGTTGTGTTGATGGTAAATTAATTATATTTGGAGTATAGAGAATTACATCTTTATCAAAAATAAATTGAGCAGATAGTTGGATTAATCTCTTGTCTTGCCCTGTAGTGGTATTGTCCATATCAATAGTAATCGGGGTGAAAATCAAATTAGAAAAATTAGTTGATGTTATGCTTTGGTTGTTTTTATATTGACCACGTTGAAATAAAACATTATCAAATGAGTCTGTACCCAACTCTGCCTCTACTAGTAAGGACACCTGGTCTGATTGAGTGATCTTGAGCGAATTGAATTGAACAGTTTTAGTTGTGGCACCTTCTAAAATATTTAACAGAGATACCAGAGAAACATGGGAATCGAGAAGCTGATTACTAAACTTTAATCGTTCATTAAATTCAACAACACGAAGCATGTCCGCCTCCTTAAAATCTTTTATGGCTGAATCCAAATTAATAACATTTTGTTGAAAAACATTTTCCGTATATTTCTGATAAATAAACACCGTTGCCGAGGCAAGTGGGGCAGCTATAAAAAGCGCGTAAATAATAATTGACAACATATAAATGTTACGGTGACGGACTTGCCTAACATTGTCAATTGATTTTCGCTTGGGTATAAAAGAACTAGATGGTATCTCTGACATATTAATATTATTATATGCTTAATAGAATGATAAAAGTAGTAATTTAACTGTGGACAAAAAACAAACCACGAAGCTGCAGACACTAAATTGCGGTGAAATGACTCTTTTAATCAAATACTCTGAGGGCGGCACCAAGAGCCACTGAAAATGACTGACCGATTTCATTCATGGTGTCCTCCATAAAAGCTGGATAAGCAACTTTATTGAAAGGATTGACTTTTATGGTTGGTCGACTAAGGTGATCACCAATAAAAACATCAATCCCAGGGAATATACTACCGCCACCGGTTAAATAGACAGTAGAAATTTCCGAACCAGATCGCGCCTCATACTCTTCAATTACTTGTCTGAATTCTTTTAGAACTCGGTCGTAATGATTGTGGTGAATTTTTTGCAAGGCAGTTAATTGCTCCTGGTGACTGGTAGCCAATCTCTTTAGTGTCTCAGCGTCCTCAAAAGATAAGGCCAGCTCTTTAGCTATGAGCTGTGTCACTACCGCCCCACCAGCCCGCACACGATACATCCGTTGTAGTAAGCCATTATGTATTAAATAAAGTTTGGTTGAAGTAGCCCCAATATCAACAATAGCCACATTGGGATCATTGTTTGAATACAAACTTCTAATGGTACTAAAACACTCAATTTCGGTTGGGGGGTTAGAAAATTCAACAGTCTGCATCAGGGTGTTGAAACGACGCAAAGATTCATTTTGAATTGCCGCCAACAACACATCTCGCGAGGTTTCGCCGACCACTGTTCTGGCTTCTACTTCAACCCAGTCAAGTGTCACTTCAGCAATTGGAACAGGAATGTATTTTCTGGCTTCAACCCTCACCCGTGAAGTTATATCCTCTTTGGGGTCGGCCTTTAATGTCATGGTCGTCACAAAACTTGAAGAGAGAGGCATAGCAAAAACTGCCTCATGGGATTTGACTGCGGACTCCCGAAGAACATCGACGAGTGCCTGACGTTCGATATTGGGAGGTAAAGTGACCGACTGTCCGACAGTTTTACCTTCTTCATATGGACCAAGCTGAAGCTCACCATAAGTGGTCAGGGTTATTACCTCATTTCTATTTTGCAATTCAACCACCTTAATAGAAGACGAGCCAATATCAATTCCCACCACTCGATTACTAGTGGATGGCTTTTCTTTAACAAATGAAAACAACTTAGCTAAGGACATATGAACAAATACTCTATTATAATAACACGCCCATCATCTATACTTATCTACATGATACACATATGGCAATGGTTGACAGATATTATATTTCCCCCTAGTAAACCTGGGCTATTTATCCGTCCCTTATCACCAGATAATTTTCAACTATTCTATCGACCTCACAAAAAGGGATCAGTGCAAATTTTAAGTGAATATCATATTCCAGCTGTACAAGCAGCTATCACGGCCTGCAAATTTGAAAACAACCTACAGGCTACTAAGCTAATCGGCAAGCTACTAAATTTGTGGTTGGTTGATCAGTCAGCCATTGATACGGTTCTAATTCCGATTCCACTAAGTTATAAGCGGCAGAAAAAACGCAAACACAACCAAGTAGAACGGGTCCTAAGAACACTACCTCCTCTGCCCTTTCGTTATACCATCTGTACCGAAATTCTAACTCGGACACACGACACCAAACCACAGACGTCACTCAATCGCCAAGACCGTCTCAAAAACATGGACCATGCTTTTGAAGTAAACAAAAAACAATTGAAAAAAATTTCATCATACAGGCGAGTCGTTATTTGTGATGATGTCTTAACTACCGGAGCGACACTAGGTGCGGCAAAAGTTGCACTTTTGCCGCACCTCCCTCCCCACACCGAACTAATCTGCGTATGCTGGGCGCATTAGCTATTTTGTATTTACTAGACTAGACCTTTAATTTTGATTCTTCACGTCTTGCCCTCAACAAAAATAACATCAAAACAATTAAAAAGACAAATAACGTTGCGCCAATAAGTGGCAAAGTGATGTAGCCATACTCAAATACATAACGCCGAGCACAATCAGATACTCCCGAGGCCGGACAGGGCAAAACACTATTTCCCCCCATCTGTAGGTAATGAGTATACAGGGCAATGACTAACCCAATACCAGAAAGCACAATACTATAAATAGCGATGGTGAAATCTTTCCTATAAGCAGCCATACCGAACAAAACGACTTGGGGATAGAGAAATACTCTTCCCAGCCAGCATAGTCCACAAGGCACGATGCCAAAATATTCTGAATACACCAGTGTCATCACCATACCAATTAAAGCAAAAATAAAAGATGAAACCAGAGCAAATTTTACTATTATTCGCTCAACTTTCTCTTGGCGAAAAAAATATAAGATCACTAAGGCCAGTAAACAAATTTGTAGACCAAGGGTGGCTGTACCGACTAAAAAATTTAGAGACGTTAATGACATATATGACGGTTATTGGGCTGGTGCTACACAGCCAGTTTTTTCAGCCAGCTTGGCAAATGATAACTCCCCTCCTTCTCGCGATCCATCTGCAAATTCCCAGGTCGGATAACCAGTGATTTTTTTATCAATACAGACTTGTGTTTGAGACTGACCGTCAGGAGTGGAACATTCCACATAAGGTAATAACTTGGCTGACTTTCCAAACAATGCCTTTTGTGACTGACAATGCGGACACCAATATGCTCCATAAAAAGTGGCTCCTTTATCCTTGAGACATTGAGCAAAGGTGTCAACTGGTAAAGGAGCACTTGGCTTTGACTGTATTTTCCAAATTGCTAAAACTCCAGCCATAACCACTACCGCCACCATCATTAATATGATTGATTTTTTCATAATGACAGTTTACCACCTGGTCTTAAAAAATAAAGTAATGAAGCGATCCATGCCGTTGTTAAACACATCACCAACCGTCATTGCCTGCCTGCCCTGCATGCGCAGGCATGGCAGACAGGCGAGCCCGCCTTTAGCTGCGAGCGAAGCGTGTGGCAGGAAGCAATCCACGCCGTTCGTTACCGTCGTACAAACGTGGATCGCCACGTCACTACGTTGCCACTCCACTCCTCGCGAAGACGAACACAAAGTGAAACGTCTTTGCCTGCCTGCGCAGACAGGCGAGTCGCGCGAAGCAATCCACACCACCACCGTCCGTCTTTGCCTACCTGCGCAGACAGGCGAGCCACAGCGTGGCAATCCACGTCGTCCGTCTTCGTTCTGGATTGCCGCATCAGTCGCTTGCCAGCTCATCCTCGCAAAGACGACGGTTAGATACAACCCACCACCACCGTCATTGCGAGCCACAGCGTGGCAATCCACGTTACTACCGGCTCAATAATTGACTTCTTTTACCATATACCCTATAGTATAGGGTATATGGTAAAATATCCGCAACACAAACATGGTGAAGTTAATAGTAAATCAATTAAGCTAGTCAATATGGCAAGCGGTAGTTTATCTAAGGCGACTGCCATGATCATAGACAAACGCTATTGTCCCGAGGCGATACAGCAAATAGACAGTGTGATTGGTCTGCTTAAAAGCACCCGTAAAGAATTACTAAAAGGTCACTTAGAATCGTGTTTAATCACTCAACTAAAAACCGACAAGGAAGGAGCGGTGAAAGAATTATTAAAAATCTATAACATGCAATAGTCATATGAATACTCCCCAGACATACAAAGTAAAAGGACTGCACTGCGCTTCTTGCGCCAGCATCATCGAGAGAACTGTCAGCAAGATTGATGGGGTGGAATCAATTTCAGTAAATAACGGCACCGAGAATGCCAAGATTTATTTTGACCCCGCCCTAACCAACCCTATTGCCTTTAACCAAAAATTAGATCCTTTGGGATACAGTTTGGTAATAGAAAATCAAGCAGACACTTCCGCCAGTGCGATGGGGATGTCACCAAATGAACACGCCGAACATCTTGGTCTAAATCAGTCCAAGAACGACAAAGAGAAGGAGCTAAAAGACATGAAAGCCAAAGTTATTTCGGCTATACCACTGGCAATTTTTAGTATTATCGTGATGACTTGGGATATTCTGGCGCAATACAATTTGGTAACCATGATGACTTCAGTCACCCAAGAATTTGTTCATCACCTCCTCCCTATTTTTGCCACCTATACTCTCTTTGTCGTTGGTAAACCATATTTACTTGGTTTCTACCGCTTCATTCGCTTTGGTAGCGCCAACATGGATACGTTAATCGGTATCGGCACGGTGTCCGCCTTTTTATACAGTTTTATTGTTACCGCCTTGGCTGAAACTCTCCGCCCTTTTATTAATGTTGAATTTACCTATTATGACGTGACGATTGTCGTCATTACTTTTATCGCTTTGGGTAAGTATCTGGAAGCGAAATCAAAGATTAAGACCGGTGAAGCGATTGAAAAACTTCTCAACCTGCAAGCTAAGACCGCTCTCGTTGTCCGCGATGGTAAGGAAATTGAAATAGCAGTAAGCGAGGTCAAACACGGCGATTTATTGATAGTAAAACCGGGCGCCAAGATTCCGGTTGATGGTGTTATTACTGAAGGAACGTCATATATTGATGAAGCGATGGTGACTGGTGAACCAATGCCAACCCAAAAGCAGGTCGGTGATAGTGTCGTCGCTGGCACCATCAATACCACTGGGTCATTTATTTTCAAAGCTACCAAAATCGGATCAGAAACCTTATTAGCCCAAATTATTAAAATGGTCGAAGAAGCCCAGGGAAGCAAGGCACCAATTCAGGCCTTGGCTGATAAAATTTCTAGTATTTTTGTACCAGTCGTTTTAGTAATTGCTTTTGTTACCTTAGGCGTCTGGCTGATATTCGGCTCCGGGGTTCTTGGTTTCTCCCAAGCATTATCCTTTGGCTTAGTGTCCTTTGTTGGTGTGCTGGTAATTGCTTGTCCTTGTGCTTTGGGGCTAGCCACTCCTACCGCTATTATTGTTGGGGTCGGTAAGGGTGCTCGGGAAGGAATTTTAATCAAGGATGCAGCCACACTTGAGAAACTTCATAAAGTAGACACGGTGGTTGTCGATAAAACCGGCACCATCACTGTAGGTAAGCCGACCTTGGTTGATGTTCAAAATTCTTCTCCCATGACCAACGAAGAATTTATTTCAATTTTGGCTTCACTCGAAAAAAAATCAGAACACCCGATTGCACAAGCGATAATGAATTATGCTCAAGAGAAAAATATAGACATAAAAGAAGTTTCAAATTTTGACAGCATTCAAGGCAAGGGTCTAAAGGGGGTAGTTGATAATACTGAATACTATATCGGTAATGCTAAATTGATATCTGATTTAGGTTTGGACTTTGATACTACCAAGCTGGAGCAATTTACTGCCCAAGGAAAGACCCCCATCATTCTGTCCACCACTACTGAGGTACTGGGCTTTGTAATGGTGGCTGACGAAATAAAAACTGAATCAAAACAGGCCGTCAGCGACTTACATAAACTGGGAATTAAAGTGATCATGTTGACTGGTGATGATGAGAAAGCCGCCAAGCACATGGCTGACCTAGTAGGAATTGATGAAGTGGTAGCCCACATCTTACCCCAAGATAAATTGGCAAAAATTAAAGAGCTTCAAGCTGAGGGTCGGATTGTGGCTATGGCTGGTGATGGGGTTAATGATGCTCCTGCCCTGGCTCAAGCCGATGTTGGGATTGCTATGGGTACTGGTACGGATGTGGCGATTGAATCGGCTGGCATTACTCTGTTGGGTGGTGATATTTCTAAGCTTGTTAAGGCAATCAAGCTATCAAAAATCACTATGCGCGGTATTAAGCAAAATCTTTTCTGGGCTTTCATCTATAACATCGTTGGTATCCCTTTGGCGGCCGGAGTCTTCTTCCCTATTTTTGGCTGGCTACTTAATCCAATTTTTGCTGGACTAGCCATGGGATTATCATCAGTATCGGTCGTAAGTAACTCGTTGCGCATTAAAGGTAAGAAAATATAATTATGAAAAATCACTTATTCCACGTTACTGGCACCCATTGTCCTTCTTGCAAAATATTGATAGAAGATATTTTGCAAGAACAGGATTTAGTCGACAAGGTAACGGTTAATCTAAAGGACGAAACGATAGCAGTAGTGACCAAAAATGAACAGGACACGAACGAACTGATGCAATCATTAGGTGCTCTTATTAAACCAAATGGCTATTCCCTTTCTTTGGAAAAGTTGGCCGTGGAAAATAAGAACAACGATATTATTTGGCAGGCATTGCCAATCGGAATGGCTTTACTGTTTTTATTCTTTCTACTCCAGAGGTCCGGAATTCTGAATTTCGGCATCGGTGGCCAAACAACCCCGACCACCAGCTTTTTAATTGGGCTGATCGCTTCTGTTTCCAGTTGTCTGGCGATTGTTGGCGGATTGATACTTTCGCTCTCAGCCAAAATTTCTCAAGATGATATTAGCGACAAAAAAACGATTGTCCTCTTTCATTTCGGACGGCTAGCCGGCTTTGTAATATTGGGAGGATTACTTGGATTATTGGGAGAAATCATTGGAATTAATTTTACAGTCAGTGCCATCTTGGGCTTATTGGCGTCTGTGGTAATGTTGTGGCTAGGGCTGAATTTAGTGGGTGTCTTTGCAAAAAGTAAAATCACTTTGCCTAGCGGAATCTTTAAATTCTTTCGGAGGATCGAACACAAAACTCTCGCCCCCCTACTAGTTGGTCTAGGAACGTTTTTCTTACCCTGTGGCTTTACCCAATCAATGCAAATTGCTGCCCTCTCCAGCGGTTCGTTTGTAACGGGTTCCCTAATCATGTTCAGTTTTGCCCTGGGAACATTCCCCGTTTTGGCACTTCTATCATTTGGGTCGGCTTCTTTAGCTCATTCAAAATATGCCCCGCTATTCTTCAAAACAGCTGGCATAGTAGTGATTGGTTTAGGCAGCTTTGCGCTTTTGGGTGGACTAGCTGGACTAGGTATTATCAGACCGTTATTTAATATTTAATTTATGAACAAAACTGCTTCGATAATACTAATGGTGGCTATATTGATTGGCGGAGTGATTCTTCTCACTGGAAATTCTCGTTCTGGCGATATCAATTCAGCCGGAAGTAATGTGGTAATAAAGGACGGAATCCAATACATAACCATTGACGCACGTGGTGGCTACTCGCCCCAAAGGTCAATCGCCCAGGCCGGAATCCCTTCCAAACTTATCGTCAACACCAATGGTACCTACGACTGCTCCGCCGCGTTAGTAGTGCGTCAAGCAAACTACCAAGAAATCCTGCCTGCCACTGGCAAGACAGAAATCGACATCGGTATTCCAAAAGCTGGCGAGCCACTGCGCGGTACCTGTGGAATGGGAATGTATAATTTTGAAGTTAATTTTGATTAAGGTAACGGAGAACCAAGGAGATATTTTTATGTGGCGTGTGCATAATTAATACCCGACCTTTTCATATTCATAATTTAAGTGTTTTAAAATTAAGGAGTATAATTATTATTGAGATTACCTATGGTTTTAATTATCAACAATAACCACTAAAAAACATGAAAGGACAAAACATCCAAGGAAAAATTAGATCCACCAAGCACACCGATATCCAACAAGTACCAAGAAGAACCGCCTCGAGAATGGAAGGAGTTGTCAAAAATCGCGGCATCAAAAATATAAAGAAGTAATTGATTTATTTCCGAAGGGTTTTCCTTCAGGGCGTAGATCCTTTGTCAGATTTAAAACAGTTTGTACTCGCGGTGTGTATTAAACAAAAAGAAGGGTGTTCACACAAGCGAACACCCTTCGGTAGTTTTTTCAGTTTTCATCACTAGAGACTTTCGATTGTCTTGCAGAACTCTACCCATGAGCCGATTCTTTCTGCAATCGTTCCTTCGTCAAGGTGACTGTTATAGTCCCACGAGAAGAGGAAACGGTGCTCGACAATACCAACGAGAGGTTCGAGCTTGTCGAGATCATCATCGATGTAGACATCGAGTCCGACACACGCAGTCGCCTTGCTCACACTGCAACCGACGCCGATGAAGTCGAGAGCAAGACCTTGCTTCACGCTCCATTCTTTAGCAATCTCAAGCTCAGCTTGGCCTCGGGAAGTGACGATAAGGATCGTATGGCCCCAAGCAAGCAGTTGGGAGATAGCTTCGAACATTCCGCCGACAGGTTCCATGAGGAGGCCCATTTCTCGCGTTCCGTAAATCATCTTCTGGAGATTGTGGTATTGTTCCGCCGTGAGATGTCCCCCGCCGATGACAATCTCCTTCTTGAACTTCTCGGGCGGAATGTATAACCCGTAAAGTTTATTTGCAGCATATGATTTGAGCTTTCCGCAGTCGGATAACACGCCGTCAAAATCGAGTCCAATTTTCATTTGTTTTCCTTTCTTTTTGTGGTTCAGGTTTATCTGAAGGTATTATAACATAAACGTTCGATATTTGAAAATTTGGAACCATGGCAATCGGGTCGCCCTGCAATCTTAACCCTGTAGGTCATACCGACACTAAGTCCTTAATGTAGTGTCAATTAAGAAGTTTGTTAGATCACCTGTTCTACCAAGAGATTGTCATATCTCTAAACATAGCTTTCATAGTGGCACCAAAGTCAATGATCTGTGGATGACCTGTTGAAAATACTGTGGATTACTTTTGTATAAATGTGAATGAGGTCCGACCTTCGTACTTATTCACAAGTACGAAGGTCGGACCTTATTCACCAACTGGGAAGGGCAGTTGAAACTAAACTATGCTTATAATCAGTTATCCTTTCATCATTTTTCATATAACTCACTATGTGTACCGATTGCAACAAATGTTCGAGATTCTTCAAGTAAGATTACATAGTGCGCACGAAAATCACCAGTAATTGTAATACTTCGTACTCCATCATACTTACCTTGTAAGGAATGATTTCGCAATGTTTCATCGAATTCATTCTCTATGAAAATTAAAAGTTTTATCTCAAATGCTTTTTTTATTTTCTGGTCTAATCTTTTATAGGTTTTTGTGAACGTTTTTGAAAAAAGAACATGCATGGACGTAAATCTTATTGTGCATTAAGCCAAATCATGGCCTCTTTTGCACTCTTGAACTTTGGCGACACATTCCCCTTCTTAATATCTTTTCTTGATTCCTCAATCATTGCTAGAAGCTTTGGCGATGGATACTCAAACGCCAGCTCTTTATTTTTGCCAAAATGATAAAGATAATTATTCACAATCGACGACAGTGGCAGATTGATACTTTCCGCTGCTTTTTGGGCACTACGCTTCACATTTTCATCAAGACAGACGAGAGTGTTGATTTTTTTTGTAGTGATTGATGTTTTCATATATATAGTATATATATATGACATATAATGTCAAGAACAACAGCTTCGAATCGCGTTACGCTTTGTATTCACAAAGCTGCGCCCACATCCTCCGCGCAAGAAAATAACCGTCCTAAGACGGTATTTTCAGAGCGCGGTATTCATTGTACAAAGTTCGAATGTATTTTGAAAGCAACCCTGATGCCGACTAATCGCACGCGCGGAGCGCGTGGTGGCTCTAAACTGC
>MFMT01000007.1 GCA_001783565.1 Candidatus Kaiserbacteria bacterium RIFOXYD1_FULL_42_15
GGTTAATGTGGGTGAGGTTCCAAAAATAAATTATACACTAATTTTTTGAAATGCAAAATTTTCGATTCTGTAAATAGGTACCTTTGCAGATACTTTTCAATAGGTAACTTGGTATTTATTATGAAATTTGTATTAGATTCAAAATTTAACCTCGAATTTGATAGTTTCACACCTACCTACCCACCAAAACCTTTCGGTTAACCGAAAGGTTTTGGTGGGTATTAATTAAAAAATTCTTAGTCTAAAATCTTCTCGATTGTTACGTTGCAGTTCGCAAGGACAGTGGTGAGAAAGCCGTCATCGCGATGAGTGACGGTCAATCCATGACCGTACGAAAACGTGGATTGCTACCTGCCACGTTCCTCTCGCGACTAAAGGCGCTCGCAAAGATGGACGACGGCAGTCGTCTTCGCGAGGAGCGGAGTGACGTGGCGATCCGTGGTGATGTGACAATGCGACTCGTAATGACGGCCTTAAAGGTGTTTTTGTAGGTATTGTCCGGTGAATGATTTTGGGTTGTCGGCTATTTCTTCGGGGGTGCCTTTGGCAATCAAATTACCACCACCCGCTCCGCCCTCTGGGCCCATATCAATTACATAGTCGGCACACTTTACTAAATCAAGATTGTGCTCAATCACCATCACCGTATTTCCGCGGTTAACTAGCTGTTGCAAAATTTCAATTAGAACTTTAACGTCTTCGTAATGTAGTCCGATGGTTGGTTCATCAAGTAAATAAATAGTTTTTTGCGTATGAGGTCGATAAAGTTCAGAAGCGATTTTGACACGTTGGGCCTCGCCACCGGATAGTGTTGTGGCACTTTGTCCAAGCTTCAGATAACTAAGCCCCACGTCAACCAGTGTTTTAAGCCGCTCTTCAATAGCGGGAATATCCTTAAAAAAAGTATAGGCCTCCTCAATAGTCATTTCTAGTACCTGATGAATATTCTTTTTGCGATAGGTAACCTCGAGAGTTTCTTTAGTAAAACGTTTTCCTTCACAAACATCACACTCCACAAACACAGTCGGCAAAAAGTGCATCTCGACCGCAATGACACCGTTTCCTTGACAGGCCTCGCAACGACCGCCTTTGACATTAAAACTAAAGCGACCGGGTTTCCAGCCACGCGCCCGGGCTTCACTGCTCCCAGCAAACAGGTCACGAATATGGCTGAACGCGCCGGTGTAAGTGGCGGGATTACTACGGGGGGTGCGACCGATGGGTGATTGATCAATAAGTATTGAACGTCCGAGATACTCAGAGCCAGTAAAAGTAGTGGCATTATATGTTTTAGGACTACGATGCTTTTTCTCTAATCGGGCCTTAAGATTTTTATCAATAATTTCATACATTAAAGTTGACTTACCAGAACCAGAAACACCGGTCACACAAATTAAACGTCCCAAGGGGATGTCTAAGTTTAGATTCGTAATATTAAATGCCTTACCACCACGAATTTTAAGTGACCCTTTCTCACCAGTTCTGCGCTCCGGGACGTCTATTTTTTTGTCACCTCGCAGATAGTCAAGCGTAATTGATCCTGAGGGATTTGTTTTGGCAGATAAAAGTGGTTCGAGATAACCAGACACTACCACTTCACCGCCATGAATGCCTGCTTTCGGTCCAATATCAACCAAGTAATCTGAGGCAAAAATTGTATCTTCATCATGTTCTACTACCAAGATAGTGTTACCGAGATCACGCAGTTCAATGAGGGTTTTAATCAGTCTGTCGTTATCTCTTTGATGTAATCCGATAGTTGGCTCATCCAGGACATAGAGGGCTCCCACCAGACCAGATCCAAGCTGTGACGCCAATCTGATACGCTGGGCTTCACCACCAGAAAGAGTATTGGCACGTCTATCCAATGTCAGGTATTCAATCCCGACATTATTCATAAATTCCAGACGGTCAATGATTTCGCGCAAAGCCGGCCAAGCAATTTCGTGTTGTTTTTTACTAAGACTAAGTTGATCAATAAAAAGCGTAGCTTCTTTGACTGTCATAGCTGTAAATCCTACAATGTTGATACCGAGATTTTTTTTACCGTCACCACCGAGGTATACCCGCATCGCTTCGGGTCGCAACCGGGCGCCCATACAAACGGTACAGACGTCACTATTAAAAATCCCGACTACTCCCAAACCGTTACATTCCGGACACGCCCCATACGGTGAGTTAAAAGAAAATAAGCGCGGTTCCACTTCGGGAAACGATGATCCATCAATTGGGCAAATGAACTTGGCAGACAGCGTCCGCACTTCCCCACCCGGACTCTCAATTTTAACTAACCCGCCCGCCACTGACAGGGCAATTTCAACCGACTCGGATAGTCGTTCGTGCGAACCTTTTGGGTCGTTGGTAAATTCACTGACATAGATTTCATCAACAAGCACATCAATGTCGTGACGTTTTGTCTTCGTCAGAATAATTTTCTCGCGTAACTGCTTAATTTCGCCATCAATTTTTACCACTTCAAAGCCTTTACCGAGGAGGTCATAGAGTAGTTGATAATACTCACCCTTGCGACCAACTACTACCGGAGCAAAGATTGACACCCTACCTTTGGATACTTCAATACCAAGCACTTGAGCAGACTCCTTTTTGGTCGCTGCCACAACTTCATTGCTCTCAATTGATTTCAGAATAATCCTCAAAATTTCATCTTGGGATAATTTTTGAATCGGCACGTCAACTTCCAGACAGTAGGGTTGACCAACTCGCGCGTAGAGAATACGCAGGTAGTCGTAGATTTCGGTAATGGTAGCGACCGTCGAACGTGGGTTTCGCGACGCTGATTTTTGATCAATCGAAATCGCTGGGCTGAGTCCACTAATTTCGTCCACGTCCGGCTTTTGCATTTTATTTAAAAATTGTCGGGCGTAAGGAGAAAGTGATTCAACGTAGCGGCGTTGCCCTTCCGCAAAGATGGTATCAAAAGCCAGCGAAGATTTACCAGAACCAGATGGTCCAGTGATGGCAATTAGTTTACCGCGAGGCATCTCGACAGTGATGTTCTTGAGATTGTGCGTCCGCGCTCCACGCACAATAATCTTGGAGTTGCGCTCCTCCCAGGTGGTCTTAGTCGGAGCATTCTTCGGCTCCTTATCCCCTTTACTCGCACCAGATTTTGTCATATTCAAATAAAAGAAAGAAAATTAAACAGCATTAACGCCACTGCCTGGCGGTAGTGGTTGTGTACGGAGATTATAGCAGAGGATGGAGAATATAGAAACTTGAATTCTAAATTACAAATAAACTCAATCGAAACCATTATATAAAAAACCCGTCATTGCGAGGCACGAAGCAATCCAGAGTTATTCAAATCTATGTACATTCTCTGATACGACCCTGGACTGCCACGCTACGCTCGCAGTGACGAATATAAAATAAAAGAAAAAGCGCCCACCCGAGAAGGTGTCCGGGTGGACAGCTTTTCTTCGAGTGGGCGCGTCATTGTTTAGAACGAAATGTCATTCGGAATCCTGATTGTAGGAATGTAAAATTGATTCACACATTCTAAAATATTCCACTCGTATTTCAACCTTGAAATAGATTTCAGAATAACCACGGAGCAACTGCTTGATTTGGGAAATTGTAAAATCTTTTTTTCCTAAATGACGATGACCAGCTACGCAACTCCGCACTCCATGATGTACCAGGTTACGATATAGACGCCTCCATTCTGGCTTTTCGTCGAGTTCTGCCTTTAACAGACCTACGGAACAATATGACACCATAATCCCCTCCTTAGGATTACAACAACTCACTAAAAGTTGCCGACCACTTATAGGTGGCTTTGAGACTACTCTAAATGAAATATAAAAATAGTCAACTACAGAAGTGTTTTCTTTTTCTTCTTAGTTTTGGCACTAGCATCCCCTTCTAAATAGGCGATTTCGTCACGAATAATCGCGGCGGTTTCAAAGTCGAGGATAGAGACGGCCTCTTCCATTTGTTGGCGTTTTTCTTTTAGTACCTTGGCTGGGTTGCGTTTAAATAATTCAATATCTACCTTCAGTAGCGTTTCAACCGTTTCGTCGTGTTCAGTACGCATTTGATCAGTAATAGACTTTATTTCCTTGGAAATCGTAGTTGGGGTAATGCCGTGTTTGGTATTGTAGGTAACCTGAATGGCGCGCCGGCGGTTGGTTTCGCTAATAGCGTATTTCAGTGCATCGGTCATCTCATCAGCATAGAGAATCACGCGTCCCTTGACGTTGCGAGCTGCGCGACCGATAGTCTGAATCAGCGCCGTTTCACTGCGGAGGAATCCTGCCTTGTCGGCATCGAGAATAGCAACGAGTTCAACTTCGGGTAAGTCAAGACCTTCCCGGAGTAAGTTAACCCCTACCAAACAGTCGAACTTTCCTTTACGGAAATCAGTCAAGATTTCAATTCGTTCGATAGTTTTAATATCACTATGAATGTATTTGGTATTGATATTTCTGTCGGACAGAAATTCCGCCAAATCTTCGGCCATCTTTTTAGTTAGCGTGGTGGTGAGAACTCGTCCGCCGCCAGCAATCACTCGCTCGGCTTCGGCAATAAAGTCTTTGATTTGCCCTGGATAATCACCTATCTGATTTACTTTTCTTAAGTCTATCTCTGGATCTATCAACCCAGTCGGACGGATGATTTGTTCAATCATTGCCACACCGCTTTTTTCTAGTTCTGCATACTCATATTTACCAGGAGTAGCTGAGGTGTATATTCGTTGACCGACCCGCTCATCAAACTCATTGTACTTTAAAGGTCTGTTGTCCACCGCGCTCGGTAGTCGAAAACCAAACTCCACCAATGTATCCTTGCGTGACCTGTCACCAGCATACATGCCGTTCAATTGAGGAACGGTAACGTGTGATTCGTCAATAATAGTTAGAAAGTCGGGCTTTCCATCGGGTGTATGTGGAAAATATGAAAGTAAGGTATACGGCGCTTCACCCGGCTTCCGCCTATCAAAGTGTCTTGAGTAGTTCTCGATACCATTACAATAACCAACTTCGCGAATCAGAGCAAGGTCATATTCAGTACGTCTGCGCAGTCGTTCTGCTTCCAGTAACTTCCCTTCCTTCTTAAATTTCTTTAGTTGGTCTTCCAGTTCCAGCTTGATATCTTCATAAGCCACTTTTCGTTCATCTTCAGGAGTGACGAAGTGTTTGGCCGGAAAAAGAAAGAAAGTTTCCGGTTCTTCAATAATACTGCGGGAGACACCGTCAATTTTAGTAATACTTGATACTTCATTACCGGAAAAACCCAGACGATAAATCATTCGTTCATTGGTCGGCATAATTTCTACTGTGTTCCCCACTGCCCGAAATTGTCCAGGTGATAAATCGGCGTTAGTGCGTTCAAAATACATATCAATCAGTGTTCGCAGTAGCTCAGTACGAGTGGTCTCAAAGCCACGTTTAATTTGCAAATGACGTTTAAGGTATTCAGCTGGTGCTCCTAAACCATAAATACAAGAAACAGAAGCCACAATAATCACATCATTGCGTGTCAGTAATGCCTGTGTGGAGGCATGACGACGCCGATCAATCTCCTCATTGATCTGTGCCTCTTTTTCGATATAAGTATCACTGGTCGGCATGTAGGCCTCTGGCTGATAGTAATCATAATAGGAAACGAAATAATGGACGGCGTTGTTGGGAAAAAAGTCGCGATATTCTTGTGCCAACTGAGCAGCTAGAGTTTTATTATGAGCAATCACCAGGGTCGGCTTCTGAATTTGATTTATGACATTGGCCGCCGTAAATGTCTTACCTGAGCCAGTCACCCCTAAAAGCGTCTGGTGAGTATACCCAGATCTAATACCTTTAACCAATTGTTCTATCGCCTTAGGCTGATCGCCGGCTGGAGTCTTGTCAGTGGAGATTTGAAATTGCATAACACAAATTATACACCATCAAGACATTCACACCTAGGACATCGGATGTCCTAGGTGTATAATTAATTTATGGATATCTATCATGTATTTAACAGGGGTGTTGAAAAGAGAGATGTTGTTATTAGTGATGACGACAGAATGCGTTTTGTTCACAGTCTATATATTTTCAATGATAGTAATAATGCGCCCAATTGCATAAGTCAACCAAAACAATGGCAGTCAAACACGAATAGAAAATGTATAGTCCGCATTCACGCTTGGTGTTTAATGAATAACCACTACCATTTACTACTTTCTCCAGTTGATGGTGAGTTGAAAAATATTTCTCTTTTTATGAAAAAATTGAATATGGGATATGCAAAATTTTTTAATGAAAAATACGGAAGATCAGGGTATCTATGGCAAGGTAAATATAAAAAGGTCCTAATATCAAACGACTCACAATTTGAATACATCCCCTATTATCTACACTTGAATCCTTTGGACTACTCGCATGGCAATTGGCGAACAGGGACCGTTAGAGAAAATGAAATTAATGAAGTCATGAAGCAGTTAAGAACCTATCGCTGGAGCAGTTATCTTGATTACAATAATATTAAAAACTTTCCATCTATCATATATTCAGAATTTTTAACTAAGGTATTTAATCGAACAGGATTTCAGAATAAACAAATTAGGCAAATTATTTCAGGAAACAGCCCTGTATATTCCAACATCAAAAATAAACTTGAAAAATAAACCTAGGACATCCGATGTCCTAGGTTTTTGCAAGAAGTTGCTCACGGAGGTTTTGGGTGAAGTTGACGATGAAGTTTAGGTTATGAATGGATGCTAAGTGAGGACCGAGGATTTCGCCAGCTCGGAATAGGTGGGCTAGATAGGCCTTGGTGTAGGTTTGGGCGACGTATCCTTGTGATAGTGGGTCAAGTGAAGTGTGGTCGGTTTTGTATTGTTGGTTGTTGAGGTTTATTTTTTTTGTCTCGGGATAGGTGAAAGTACCACAGGGAGTAGTAATCATTTTACCGGTCATAACGTAGATTGTCCCTGTGCGACCAATACGGGTCGGAGCAACGCAGTCGAAAGTATCACAGCCCATCAGTATGCCTTGAACAATGTCTTCCGGCTCGCCGATACCAAGCAGGTGGCGGGGTTTGTCTTCTGGCAAAATCTCGTTTACGACACGCAGTGAATCTCCTAAATCAGATTTGGAAAAACTACCACCAATGCCAAAGCCGTCAAAATCCATAGCCGATAGCGCCCGTGCACTTTCCTGACGTAAATCAAGAAATTGACCACCTTGTACCACACCATACAAACCCTGTTTCTTAAGAGCATCATAATTTTGCTTGTGCGCCATAATACTACGTTTAGCCCAACGATGTGTCCTATCCATCGCCTCTTTCTGGTACTCACGTTCGGCAGACGGACTGGTACATTCGTCAAAAGCAATAATAATGTCGGCGCCGATAGCATGTTGGATATCGATTGAGCGCTCCGCTGTAAAACGATGCATGGAGCCATCGAGATGTGAAGTAAAGGTAACGCCGTCCTCATCAATAATACAAAGTTTGCCGTGATCCTCGGCTACTTTGCGAGAATAAACATTTAGTCCGTGTTGTTCTACTACCTCACTAACATCACCTTGAGCAAACTTTGTCACCCCTTTGCCAAAAGCGGCACCAAGTGAAAAAACCTGAAACCCACCCGAATCAGTCATGGTCGGCATCTGCCAATTAGCAAATTGATGGATTCCACCAGCTTCTTTTATTATTTCATGCCCTGGTTGGAGAAATAAATGGTAGGTATTAGCCAGGGTAACCTGATTACCAATATATTGGGTCATATCTTCCGGCATCAGACTTTTGACACTGGCTTTAGTGCCAACCACCACAAAAGCCGGAGTAGAAATGTCTCCATGAGGAGTATGAATGACCCCAGTGCGGGCCAAATTCCCCTTTCCTTTTACTTCAATTTCAAATGTAACCGGTTTTACCATAAAAATTTACTCTACTATACACGAAAATATCCTTAAATATGAATTTTTGTTTTAGCTAAAATTTATTAAACACCCTCAAGTACTGTGATTAATCGCAATACTTGAGGGTGTTGTTTATAACAATATAATTTACGTGAAAAAATGGTAATTGTATAAATCTGTATTAGTTATTTTATTTCAACCAGTTCAATGATGAAAACTAAAGTTGCTCCTCCGGGAATTGGCCCATGACCTTTAACACCATAACCCATGTCGGCCGGAATAACTAAAATACGTTTACCTCCCAATTTCATACCTACTAAACCTTCATCCCAACCTTTGATGACTTTTCCTCCTCCAACAGTAAACGTGAATGGTGTATCTCGTTTAAAAGAATTATCAAATTCTTCGCCGTTTTGTAGAGTTCCGATATAGTTTACAGTTACGGTGTTACCGGACTCAACTGCCATTCCGTTCCCAATTAATACATCGTCAATTATAAGTTTTTGTAATTTTCCATCCGGATCGGCAGCACTTAGAATGGCGTCTCTTAAAGCAACCTTCTCATCTGGGGTGTCTATGTTGACAGCCACTACTCCACCAACGGTTGATGCAAATTGTGTTTTATTATTAGTCGAAGTCAAAAAAGAAGTGTCTAACTGTAACAAAAACAAGGCTAATGCCATTAATAAAACACTTATTCCGATTCCAAATAATTCAAATTTATTAAACATACAGAAAAGTTATTGAGAGATAATACTGGTTTATGACGAAGATGCAAGCTCAAATGGGAAAATAAGCTTTGCTTGCTTGATATTTTCACGAAGTGATAAATTACTTTTACTTGCCAACTCCTCTAAAAAACGGTCTTGTTCACCCTTTTTCATTGGTCTTGGTTGTGAGTGATTATCAATACTGGTAAATGGAAACAGGGTGAATTCCAAATTTTGTTGTCTAATAAAAAAATTAACTGAATAGCCACTCTGTACCGCCAATGAAAAATATTGGTCAAAAATCGTATTGCCTAGAGAATAAAAAACTGGGACTCCATCAATTAACCCAATGTCCTCCACGACGTGAGGGTGATGACCAATAATTGCATCAGCCCCAAGGACGATAAGTTTTTGTGCCAAAGCAAATTGTTTTTCAGTATGTGCTGATTTGTATTCTTCGCCCCAATGAATATAAACAAACTGTATATCACTAGTTTCATTTAGCTTCTTAAAAATTTTAATTAAATCTTCATCTAAAGGTGTAGAGTATAAAGTGTGCAAAGCCAGCACCGATAATCGATAGGAACCGAGATCAATATAGACAACAGAGTCATTATTGATTTCATTAGGATTACCAAAAGCAATAATATTACTGGCTAATAATTTTTGGGTGGTGTTTTTTAAAGCTATTGGTCCAAAATCTAATGCATGATTATTTGCCAATGATGCATGAGTAATATTTACAGAAGCTAGTTCTGGCACTAATTTATCTGTAACTGAAAAACTCATCGTGTTAGATAGAGTTCTAGAGTGTTTGTTTGAAATAGTGCCCTCAAAATTTATTATGTTGTAGTTATTGGCTAGAAATTGATTAGTAATTTTTGTAAATGAGTAATTCGTACCATGAATATCTGAAAGTAATTCAACATTTCTAGCCAACATTACATCTCCCCAAAAACCAATGGCTATTTGTTTAGGTTGGAGCGATAATTTTATTTTATCTATCGTTGAATTAATCTGATAGAACAAATCAGTCTGACCTAAAAGCCAGAGTGAATTTAAATTTTCAGATACATTTATTGATAAAGTAACTAAAAACAATAGAAAACTACCAGAAATAAAAGTCGGTAAACTAATACCCAATATTTTATTTCGTTTCAGACAAGATGGAAGTTTCATAAAAAGGCCCCACCTTATTTTGGTGTATCATAAAGACAAGTCCGACCAAAACAATCAAAACAGACAAAAATACCACCGCCAAAACGCTGGGTGTGTTAAATTTACGTCTGTTTTGAATAATGTCACTGATATCACCATTGGTAAAATTAACTGTGATTCCTAATAATGAATTTATCTCGACTGGTTCTAAACGGTCATCGGAATGAAAGACCTTATGAAGTGTATCAACATGAGTCTCCTTATTTTTAATATTTTCCCTTAAAATCAGCAGGGCGGTATCAACTTCATTATTGTTAAAACTGGCACTTAAAAGTACAGATCTTATTTCCTCTTCTTTTGCCGTATGAGTGACACCATTAGCTTTCAAAAAGTTTTCAATTTGAGTTTTGTCCATCATATAAATCTATTTCTTGATGTGGCTGCTATTAACAAAATAAGAACCATAAATTTCTAACAATACTCTAAAGAGGGTGACAATTACTGGCCCAACTATTAGGCCAATCGGTCCAAATAGTGAAATTCCACCCAGAACCGCAATCAAAATAATAAAAGGATGGAGGTTGTTACCTCGACTCATAAGATAAGGTCCTAATAAATTATCAATTAACCCAACTGCTAACACTCCCCAAATACTAGCTCCGATAGCTACTAAAAAATCCCCTTGAAAAACAGAATACAAAATTGCTGGTACCCAAACAATTGATGTTCCGACACTTGGAATTAACGCCCCAAAAAACGCCACCGCTCCCCAGAGTATAGCTCGGTCAAATCCAAAAATACTAAGACCAACGGCAGTTAAAACACCTTGTAATAAAGCAATTAAAATAGTACCGGTAGCCACTGAACGAATAGATTGAGCTAAGCGCTTGAAAATTTTTTCATCGTCTTTATCTGGAAGCGGACTAACCAAAATCAGCCATCTAGTAAATTCCTTACCATCACGAAAGAAATAAAACGAACCAATTAAAGAAATGAAAAATAAAAATATAGTAGAGGCTGTACCAGCAAAAATTGCCCCCAAATGTGTGCTCAACCAAATGGCACTTTGCTGCAGGAAACTAGTAACATCAAGTTTAAAATCTGGAATAACAAGTTGAATTTTTTGCTCTAAATTACTGGCCAACACCTCAATTTCACCTTGACTACCGGACTCTGCCATCCGATAAACAGACAAGGTCTCACTGACTAAGGAGGAAGTAATAAAAGCAAAAGGAATAATTACAATTCCTAATACCACAAAAGTAGTAACCAAGGCACCAAGAGTGCGATTTTTTCGTGGCATGCGAAAAGATATTTTTTCAAATAAAGGGTAGCAGATTGTCACTATGATTGCCGAAAGAGCAAGTGCGGAAATAAATGGGGCAAAAATTTGCCACACTAAATAACTAACAAAAGCAAAAAAGACAAAAAAGAATATATATTCAATGACTCGATTATTATGCATATTTATTAAACTATACCAGTAGACGCAACAAAGGGCTAGGAAAAATCCAAGCCCTTGTGTATTACTACATCTCGTAAATTTTATCTTGCGAAAGGATAGCGGCAGCCTCAAAAGTTTTAAAACCTTGAGTAACGGCACTATCTAAGGCATGAAATGATGACGAAAAATAATTTGACAAGCCCCATAAAATAATGAGGAAACCGATTGCTTTAAACATGAAGTTGTTTATTGCGAACCAAAACCCTTCCCGACTGAAGAGCTCAAATAAAATTGATGGTCGCAGCAATGGTTATCAAGTAACTTACCTGTTTATAATATAGCATGCAATCATTTATTTGTTAAGTTGTATTATAGCATAGACGCTATAATGAAATACATCAAAAAATCCAAATCGTTAACGAACGATTCATTTATAAATATAATTTCCTTCTAACGTCCGCAAATCTGTATTCAACTTATGGTAGGACAATATTTTCTACCCTTTAATATAAACTTCAAATTCTTCTGGTAATTCGCCTGGCTCTGCCTCAGTAAAGTTAAGGGCTACTGGTACTCCCATAAAGGTAGCTACAAAAGGTATATATCGTGGCGCTACAGCAGAAACACTAAAGCGCGCATTAGTAACTACAGTGGCACAGGATTCGGAATTATTTATGACATCAAAATTTAAACTAATCCTGTCCGGTTCTGCTGTGATTGATGATGTTGATACTAATAAATCACACGGAGTAGGTAAGGCAATTTCACCGACTACAGTATGAACACCATCAATGTAATAATGCTTGCCATCAATCTGAGTAACATCATAAGCATCAGTGTCTGTCGGAGTTGTTGCCAAATTATTAGTTGGAGGAACAACTAGTTCGCTTTTCTTTAGATAAGCAAACACGAACATACCTAACACTATAGCCACAAAGAGGACAACTACCAAAATTATAGATTTATTATTCATGAAAGTAATTATATTATTATTTATTATATTATACTCTATTTTTTCAATGTGAGTGACTTGACTAAAATATTATACCGAGTTACTTAAGAATTGACTTAACATCATTGATTTCTTTTCCAAGTAATGTTTCAGAAACCTCTAATGCTTGATTTAATCCATCAACGGCTTCTCTTTCATTTTTTGCTAATCGCTTGCGTTTGGTAATAATTTTAATTTGATCGTAGATTTCATCACGTAAGGCAGAAAATATCTTCTCCATTTGATCTTGTATTTCAAATGTCTCACGACGAAGTTTTTCTTCACGGAGATGGTTTTGCGTACGAATATGACGAAGATGTGTAAACTGTAAAATAACAAACAAAAATAGTAAGATGAATAGTATGTTGAATATGGTAAAGAAATCAGAAATCAACATTTTAGGCGCGGTAGTAATTGGTTCAATCCAACCGGCAGTAACCGGAATAGTGATGATGGATTCTCTTCTGTTACCTGCTTTGTCATGAGCCACCACGATGACAGTGTAGGCTCCGTCCTTAAGCTCTGACAGCTGGTATCCAAATTGGGCCTCATTTGGAGTAATTTTGACCGGTTCCTTATTGGCGACAATTACATCATAATAATCAATACCAGAAGTCGTGTCTACAGTAGAAAAATTAAGTGCAGGGAAATCTGTCTTCTGATTTGAATCCTTAACTTGAATACTAAATTCTTCGGGAGGAATGGTATCAATCTGAATTTTTCTATTTAATACGGTCCCCCAACCAATTTGGTTTTTGTATTTAATATTCAAATAGGAAATACCATTATAAATAATTTCCTTGGTAATATTGAATTTAGTTATTGGCGGATCATAAACTGCCGCTTCATATTCTTCGGGGTGATTATTAGAACTAGTAGCAAGTTCAATTGCTACCATATCAACACCAAATGGTAGCTCCCAGGTAAATATTCCCTCAGTTGTTTGGTACCAAATTTCTGGATTGTTAAATGATTTTGAGCTAACAAGTGGTACTGACGGTACATCAGTAACAACACCGTTAAGCAAAGTTATATTATATACACCATCGCCACTAACTCCATAAACATCCAATTCATTTCCATCTACAGAAAATACAGAGGCGGTGGTCACATCAACCCGAGTAGAACCAACCGATATGGCCTTGAAGGTGATGTTCAATAGACTGGATTGGAGAACCAAGGGGGATGAACTTTTACCGGCAAAAGTAATCTCCCCAGTTAAATTTGAAAATGTAGGTTCAGAAGTCCATTGTGAAAGCACAGATTTATTTTTACTTAAACCAACCACAGAAAATAACTCTGGATCAAACTTGAGTGATACCTTAACAATATCCACACCTGTTGTTGAATCTGGAGAAAACTTAACTACAACTGTAAAAGTCTGACCAATATTATAGCTACCAGTTGTTGGAGCTAAAAATACTTCAGCTGCAAAAGTGGTTTGCACTGACCAAAACAAAACTAAAAAAACAGTCATTGAAGTGTACCGTAATGCTAGATATGAATTTTTTTTATATAGGAACATAAGAACAATTTTCTACTATTAAACGACTTCTGTATAACTCATGGTTGATCTTGGTCCAAAATCTTTCTATTGCTTATATTTAATAAAGGGAGGACTAGAATTAAAACTCCATTTTTAATTTTTGCTTCGGCCTGCTCAATTACAACGCCTTCTGGCAGAATTATTCGACGGTAAAAATCATCCCATATACACTCCTCGGTAAAGAAAACACCCAGTTGGTCACTCTCGGGGAAAGTTGTGAATTCTGGTCGAGTGCGCCTACCTTCAATAAGAACAATATTGGCATCACCTTCAATTGAGAGGTTGATGTCATTAATATCAACACCTGCTATTTGTGCGTAAATAATAATATTGTGCTCGGTTTGAAGAATATCAACGTCAAGTTGATCAATTTTATCAACCACGGTTTCATCCTCGTCAGATTGAGGTGTCTGATCAAGGTCTGATCCACTGCCTTTAAGAAATTGAAAAAAAGACATAGCTTTCATATATTATAGTATATCCATTTTTCAATTTCTTCATGTTACCCACATTTTTTGTTAACTATAATAATCAAAAAAAATGGTGAAAAAACATGATTACAAAAATGTTATGTAATTGGAAATAACTATAAAAAATGAGTAAAGAAAAAAATAATCAATAACATTTATAACTGGTATATTATATTCAATATATTTTAGAAACAGTAGGAGTATTGGCTCTAATATACTCAAGAGAGTAATTGAGAACTATTAGGAGCAGGATGATTAAAAGTGTCGCAGATAGAATAAAAGTTGATCGATCTTGAACCTCATTTGAGCCATCATCGAAGACAGAAGATTCTTCAAGCTGTTCAAATGATACTTCGCTAATGGCTGATGTGCCGGTTGTTACCGCAACAGCGCTGGCTAAGTAAAGCTGGGTGTGAGTAGCCAGGGTAGCAGTTGTTTGACTAACTAACCCCGCCTGAAATAAAAGCACGCAAGCGAGTACAGCACTACAAATGCGAAGTATTTTGTGATAAGTACTAAATTTAATCATATAAAATTAAAAATTTTTATTCATATATATATAATAACCTATTTCATAGCCACTTAGCAAAGACAACTAGAAGTAAAACCAGGAAAATTATTATTATTAGAAATGTAATAGCCAATGAAAATAAAGCTATCCATGATCCACTGTGCCGACTACGCACCAAACGACGGTTACCAATTATCGCTGTATGAAGAGCCAGTTCACGGTCTGTATAGTTCTTGATAATAAAATACGTCACTATCAGTAACATCAGCAAGAAGCTGAGTACTGGAATAATAATATTCATCGGTAAAACTAGAAATGTTACCGAGTTTGATATGGTTTGTTTATAACCATCTTCACCAAAACTAAAACTAATAATAGCTTCGTAGCTACCCAAACCCAAATCTTCTTTTACCCAATTTACTTCAAACTCACGGGTACTACCTGGAAAAATACCAGCCAAGCTAGAATTAAAGATAACCATTCCTACTTGTTTTCCAAACATATTATTGATTATCAATGGACCGGTTGGGCGCAGTAGGGTATTCCCGTTATTCTCAATTTTAATATTAAAAGTAACTTCTGGGGTATCATAGATATAATTATCAGTTGAAAAATGTCTAATGGTCGCTTTTTCTTCCACTTCGCCAGCCACCCGAATGGAAATTATATTAGCAACATCATACCCCACAGCCACCCCACTCTGCTGCAACTTTTGTGACTGTCGAGAGACAAAAATACCAGCGAAATGTGTCCCCGTTGAAGCATCATTTGGAACAGTAATGGTAAAGCTAAATGAAGTATTACCATGCGCCGGAATGTCAATGGTCACAGTTTCAAATACCACCCACAAAGAGGCACCGAATTCCGTTCTATCAATATTTTCTTCAGCAAATATAGGTACCCCGGAATCAGAGGCACCGACTATATCTCTCTTATATAAATAATATGACTGATCCTGATCACTTAAATTATTGACCGTAATGGTAAATTTTTTGCTTTGACCCAGATTCATTGTTTCTTCAATAGTAGCTGGGTGTAGACTAATTCCAACACTAGATTGTGCCTGGACCATAAGTCCATGGCTGAAAAAGAATATCAGAAACAAAAACCAAAGATTGAAAAAACGAGACATATTTTAGTATTAGAATTTAGGTTTTTGGTAATACCATCCCCAATTAACGCTTGGACATAAACGCCTTTCAAAATTTTGAGCGAAAAGCAAGCTGGAGTCCGAAGCATATTGGTATATGTTGAGGGCGAAGCGCGGTTTTGTAGCCAAAATTTGGGATTGCGTGTCCAATGGTTAATTGGAGATGGTATAATATTAGATGACAACATTAATTAACAGCTACGACTTGATTAACAAATACATATAAAAATATAAATTTGGAGCGTTCAGTTTGTTTAGAATTATGAATTAGCTTTAGAAGATCGGCATGGCTATATAAGTGAGTGACCCGGTGTAATCATCTTCAGATTCTTGAAGTGGTGTGATTTCAATTTGATAACCAACTTCGGCCATTCCTTTATTCTGAGTAGCTCCATCAGCTGGACCAGAGTGCGAAAAGACGGTCCGCGGGGTGGTACTAGCGGCTATAAATTTTGTACCTACAAACTCTCCTGAGTTCAGATCAGAGTCATCTGATGTCACTCCCCAATGCCCCCAAGTATTTTCATTGATAATGTTGTTTGTTGGCGCTGTCCATGATAGTGGCTTGTCTGTGTAAGCGCCGTTAATGAAGCTATCAATATCAGCTCCAGTTGACGACTGGGGGTTTCCATCTTGTTCAATCATAACAACAAATCCGTTGGGAGTATTAGTAACCACATTTAATTTTTGGGCCATTGTTTTTACTTCACCAGGTATCAAATCACCAAATGGGATGGCAGTTGATATAGTAGTGTTAGTAGTTGTTATACCATTAACTAAGGTTGAAGTTGCTAAACCTGATATTTTAAAAGCAAAAGTGCTGTTAATTATATTTGAAACTAGGGCATCATCAATAATAGCAACCCGAGTTAAACCAGTATCATCATTCCCCACCACCACAATCATTTCATATGAGCCAATGTCTGGATTAGTAATTTGATTAACTCCATTAACAGCATTGGTTCCAATCAAAATTGTCACCTTATCGCCAGCCAAAACTGTTCCCGATTCTGAGGTTAGAGTTAGTGTTTGCCCAGCAACCACAGCTCCCCAAACTGACCCCAGTGGTGTCATTGCCAAAGTCTGATCAGAGAGGTTAATGATAAAATCAATATCCTTGTAATCAACCGAGCCAACTTTAAATCCAATTGGAAAAGTCACCGTGATAGTCCCTCCCGCAGAAACTCCTTGCGATTGGGTGGGAACAGTAAAATTAATAGTGTGATTGGCTACCACTGTCGCCCCAGAATCAGATAAGGTGTCATTTATAACTGTAAGGTTGGAGGCCTGTGCGCTTTCTAAAATACCGACCGTCCAGATCAATGCAACTATAACAACGAGTATAAAGAGAACTCGGTGTAAGGCTTCAACTCCAGTTGAAGTTTTGAGCATGTTTTTTGCTTATTTTATAACATCTGTAATCGCAAATTTCCCAACACACTCAAACTAACTCGATTGAAGTTTTAGATAAGGTGGTGTCTTTAAAAGCTTTTTAGCAAAGCTCAGCCAAATTTTTAACACCTCATCAACCGATTTAATAATATTATACAAATCTATTGGATGGCTGTCCTTAATTCTGTTGTTGATAACATTTTTTGATCCTGTCTAATACCTTTAGAAAAGCTATATTTCATTGATTATTTCTTGGACAAAAGTCATTGAAAAAGACTAATTGATAAAGTACAAATGTCCATAGGACTTAGTTTTAACAGGCATGAACTACTGCAACATCTGTCCAACGGGTTGTGTAGCAGGGGGAAAGATTGTCATGTTTTGACTGCCATGCTGAAACTAAACTATGCTTGCCAAGCTGTATCCTTCCACGACCAAAACGGTTATTTATTTCATCAATAGTTGTATTCAATTTATTATTATCAGAAATAATTTGCGGAAATAAAGATTGCTGAACCTGCTCGGTGGGCAACAGTTGACCGAGAACGACTCCGGCTTTTTTATAAGGCACTTTGGGCTCAAAAAATCGTTCCACCAAGCGCATTGCCTCTATCATCAGTACAGCCGTATCGTCCGTTGGTACAAGCAAATCAACTTCAATTACACCACCTCTTAGGGCATAATCGCCATAACGGCTGGTCTGCAACAGTACCTGCAGTTTTGACGTCGTTAAATGCTGTTCACGCAATTCTAGGGTAGTTTCGCGAATATGATGAGCTACCGCATCTTTTAGGACTGACATGTCATTAGTGGTATCTTTAAATGATCTGGTGCTGGTAACACTTTTTTGCGGTGTTTTAACCACTGAAACTGGGTACATCATTTGACCAGAAAGCTCTGCCTGGAGCCGTAAACCAGCAATCCCAAACAACTTATCCAAACGTGGTTTAGGACACTGATAAAGGTCTAGGGTGGTGTTTATAGAGGCCTCGCGATAACTACTTAGCAACTGCCCACCCACGCCCCAAATATCCCGTAGCTGAACTGTGCCAACATTTTCCTGCCACCATGATTCATCTAGGATAACTGGCTTCCCTGCTTTCTTGGCCAGACGGTTGGCATATTTTGCTTGTGTCTTAGTTAAAGACACCCCAATCGAAACTGGAATACCAACTGCTCGTTCAACTTGACTAGACATAAGCACGCAACGCTCTTGTAATGATGATAAAGAATCACTTTCAATACTAAAAAATGCCTCATCAATTGAGTATTGTTCCACAATTGGTAATATGTCTTTTACCACTGAAAATACTCGCCTGGAAATATCTCTGTACAATGATAAATGAGAAGAAAATACTTCAACGTCAACATTTTTTATCATGTCCTTTAACTGAAAAGCTGGCACCCCCATTGGAATACCCATGTCCTTTATCTCTTTGGAGCGAGCTACTACGCAACCATCATTGCTAGAGAGAACAATGACCGGCTTCCCCACCAAATCCGGCCGAAAAAGTCGTTCACAAGAAACAAAGAAATTATTACAATCAATAACACCGATATACTTCATCTCTATACTATAGCAAATTCATATGACATGGCACGAGTTCTTATAAAACACTTATTAAGTGACATTTTTTATAAACAATCAAATAACGGTCATCGGATGACCGTCAATTATCCTTTAACAACCAAAACCTTCGCAATCTGCGTAACGTCAGTACGTACGTACTGACGGACGTACTGACGTCATAAAATCTGTTTACTCACAAATATTTCTCCTCAGGTCATAAAACCCGTCTGATACATCCACCTCCTAAAACAACTTCCAGATTGCTTGGTCTTCCTCCCCATCGATTTTGAACAAGGCAACGCCATTCAGTTTATATTTGGTGGCTAAATCTAGCTTTGACTTTACGGCTACTGAATCGCTGTAGGTGATAAACCGCACCGGTAGTTCTGTTTTGGTTAAATTCGCAAATAAGAGTGCTTTAGCTGCTGCTTCCGTCCCTTTTATGGTACCAGTTGGTACCGGCAAGGAATTAAGGATTTTATAAATGGACGTCTCGGGGAAATATGAAATAATTGCTTCACCCCCCTTGGTACGACCAACAGGAGAATGGTATTCTTTAGATAATTCCAAAATACGGGGCGTATTCAAACTAGCAACATATTTATAATCACGATACCAATCTGGAGCGACCGTCACATCCCAGGCCCGACCATAGGTAGCAATACCTAGTGATACTTTATTTTTGGAAAAATCTTGAAGAGCTAATTTGATTACTTTTTCCACCCACGCAATATCAGCCACTGGCACATATGGTGCTCCGAGATTTGATTGATTGAGTGTCAGATCTGCCCGCTGTTGATCATAAATCATCAATTCGATTCGGTCACAGTACTGAGCTATTTCTTTATAGTCATTGGCATAAGTAAGCGGATTGGGTACGACCTTATATAAATCTTCAGCAGGTGTTCTGGCTTCAATAGCACAAGTCAACAGTTTTTTACCTAAGGCATGGTCAAGTTCCTTAAGAAAAAGCGAGAAATCATCAATTGTCTTGGCCTCCTTTTGTTCATAGTCAATATTTATACCAGCAAAATTTCCCTTTTTGACTATATTAGTAATTTCTTTGATGTGTTCTGCTCTTTTATCATCATTACTCAATATAGAATCAATCTGCTCGCCATTAAACCAAGCAATGGTAGGAATTATTTCAACCTTATTCTTCTCGACCAGTTTAATAAAATTAGTCCATTGCTTTTCAGATAAATTGGCCTTATCAACAATTGTTCCTGAGCTGTTTACCTCATAGACAAACGGGTACACAGTGTCAAGTTTTTTAATATTTTTGGTAGCGCTTTTAAGGCCGGCAGTGTCCTGCCACCAAGGAATCCAACCAGACACCTCACCAGTGTATTTACCACTAGTACTAGCCAAAACTGGCCAACTTCCTAAAATGAAACTGGCCAGAATCACAACCGTAATTGAGGTTTTTATTAGATTAACTGGGTTTTTGAGGGTAATGGCAACAACGGTATTGGTCTTAGTCGTATTGGTCTTAGTCATAGTTTTGATGACGTCATCACCCACAGTTTCTTACACCTCTTTCTATCTCTACCTAAACTTAGGGGTTTAACCCCTAAGTTTTTAGAATTGGCGGACGCTGCCTGTTACTATTCCCCAGACGAAACATTCTTCAGATTCCCCTACCACAATCGGCGCATAAGCAGGGTTTTCAGAAAGTAGCAATAGCCCATTAGGCGTCTGAGCCAAGCGTTTTACTACCAACTCGCCATTGACAGCAGCCACCACAATCCTACCACTAATTGCATTTTCACTGCGGTCCACTACTAAAATATCACCCGAAAAAATTCCTGCTCCTTCCATCGAATCCCCTTCCACTCGCACAAAAAAAGTTGAGGCCGGGTGCTTTACAAGCAAATCATTCACATTGAGCATTTTTTCCACTAAATCATCTCCCGGAGCAGGAAAACCAGCTGCTGGTGAAGACGCGTAGAGAGGACTATCTATAACCATTGAGGATATTTCGGCGGCACTAATATTTATAATAGTTACTTCTTTCATATACCAAAACTGATAGCTTTACTTTAAGATTTTAGACCACCAGCGCACCAGCCGTAATGACAACGTGCATATAAAATAGTCCGCTCATCAAAAGTAATAGCAAGACCCCATAAGAAACTTGTAATAATTGTTGTTTACGCCATTCAATTAGAACTGAGGCCAGCAAACTGATTATGGTGAGGAGACCAATAATTATATAAAGTATTTGCAGGATGTTATTTGGTTGAGTAGCAAGACGAGCAGTGATAGGAATCGCCATACTTGTACTAGACATATATGATAACGAAGTTGAAACTGGCAAGGGAATGAGGTCGGTAGAAGTCGAAACGGTATCAAGATACATGAGGACGTGAGTGTCATTTACAACCACTACAGGATCAGTGGTTGTTGGGTTGTTTATGGGTGTAAACTCAACATTTACGTCCGATATGACCGGATCACTGTGATTAGGGGTGTCTGACTCTATATTTTCTACCACAGGCCCGGTTGGTGACGAGGAAGAGGTGGTTATTTCAGCACCCAAAATTGCTATTGGTAAGTCATCATTTATCTGAAAGAGAGAGGTGGTACTTATGGTTTCCTTAATAATTGGAAATGGTTCAACCACTGGTTCTTGTTTGGCCACCAATGGCAATAAAGACTTCATGGCCGGTGTTCCAAAGAGCTGTACTACAAATACCGTCTCGTAACCTTCATAGACCCCACGAGCTGTTCCAATCCCAATTTCTGTATAATTATCATTAACAATATTAGCGCGGTGAGTGGGTGACTTCATCCACGCCTCCACTACCTCATCAGAGTCACTAAAGTGCACCGCTAAGTTCTCGCCAGCATAAGTAAATAAATAGCCAGCCTGTTCAAACCAATACCAAGGCGTTACTCCTGCCGGACTGGTGTGAGAAAAATAACTACCAGCAGCCATGTCATCAGCTTTTAATTGAGCGGCTTTATCCAAAACTGCGCTTCGTCTGAGAGAAGTTAATGACAAATTATTTCGTTCATGATTGGTTAGATCGGTCACAATAGATGGTAGGACAGTACCGACCAACCAACTAGAACCCTGCCATAAAAGAGCTTGAAAATTTGCTACCAAAAAAGACAACAATATTAAACCAAGCATGCCCAGCATGGCAGTCTTTTGCAACATGTGGGGAGTATAGTCATTCCCAGCGTGTGGTATAAAATGATCTTTTATTTTTTTGCGCATAAACGAAAACCAGGCTCGATATTTAATGGACACTATCATTATACATAAAAAGAAGTACTGATTACTAAGATTGTACTATTAGTTGTTTGTTTCTTTTGTAGACAGCCAGCTTTGTTGCCATCTTTACGACCGCTTCGTCTTGGCGAATAAGGGCAGAGTGAGCCAGTGCTAGTCACACAACGCTGGATCGCCACACTCCTGTTCGCAAGGATGGACAACAACACATTTTAGCGAGTTGGAGCAGTGTGATCCAACATCG
>MFMT01000008.1:0-14975 GCA_001783565.1 Candidatus Kaiserbacteria bacterium RIFOXYD1_FULL_42_15
ATTAGGTGAGGTGTTCGGTTATTGGGGTTAATGTGGGGCACAAATATAAATAATAGAACCACACGATTTATAATTTTGTCAAGCGAAATATTCCCCAAGTAATTCTACAGCCAAACAAAGCCATTAAATCACTATTGTAAATTATTTTAATGACGGTGTCTTTTATAAAGGACATCGAGAAGCGAGTTATGCACAGTTATCCACTATCGTGTCCTTTACACTAATATCTATAGGACATATTATGTCGTCAGGCCCAGAGAGGGCGAGCAAGAGTTCCTAGAGTTCTGACCATAAGACATTATGGCAAGAACCCTAGGAACACCCCTTAAAGAGCACATTCAAAATTAAGAGTATTACCTCCAAAAAACTCTAACGTTCATAGAACAACCCACTCACATTGAAATCTTCTTACAAGATTAACTAAGGTAAATTAAATAAAAAACTTTAGTAGATATTTGCAAGCAAAATTGATTTCTCTAAGAAGGAAGAAAGTAGAAGAAATGAGCAAAAAACTTGGTTAGCTAGAAGAAAACAAATAGCGCCACATAGAGGCCACGCCTCAACAAAAAGTTACGCTCAAAACCAAAGGCCTGAGGGCATTAGTAGCCAATCATCTAACGATTAGCTACCGATTCCTTCAGGTCTTTTTTATTTTTAGACACACTATCGGCGCATTACTTCAGGAAACGGCACACCCCACTCCTCAATGTATATTTATATACACCTCGTCGTGGGGAGTGCCGTTTCCTTCGTACTGCATCCAATATTGAGCCTAAAAATACCTGATAAGTCTTATTTATGGCATCCTACTTCACAAATCGGCAGTTATTTTTATTCGCTGGACCATGTGTCCCACTCATGAAATTGCCGGCCGTTTTCTTCGTTCTCCATTTCAAAATAGGTCCAGTAACTACCTTGTTTAAGATAAAAAATCAGTATTTAGTCATTTTTAAAATCACTCTCCAACTCGTCTTCGCGATCCACGTCGTTTTACATAGGCCTTTCCTATGTAATTTATCGTCTTTGCGAGTCGCAACGAAGCAATCCATAACCATACAACCCTTTTCTATATTCAATATTCTATTTTCTCTATTTCGTATTCCTACCCCACCCTATGCTCCCGCGCAATGTCCTTTAGAGCAGCTGCCTCCTCCTCGGCCAGTTTTTTCTTTCCTGCTTCAGCCATTGTTTGAAGCTCGTTTTCATCAAGTAAAATAAGCTCTTTTGTACGGTTATCCAGATAATCGGCAGTGTTTTTACTAGGGTCTACCAACACCTCTTCCAGTAGTGTGTGCAGTATATATCCCAGCTTTTTCCCCGGTTTTTCCCCAGTGATATCCATAATCCGCACCCCGTCAATCTTGAGAAGTTTTACAGAGATAGGATCCCGTAAGGCCTCGTCCACCATGGCTTTGTATTTACGGAAACGAAATGGTTGTTCTTTTGGTCGTCCGGTACCGATACGGTCGCAGACACGGAGATTAAGCAAATCATCAATATTATCCTCACCTATTCGCACTATTGTACGGCGTACAGCGGCCAGAGTAATTAGGTCTGGATCAGAGAAAAACATATGCCATCGGACTAAATTTACAACAGTATCAATCATTTCACGCGGTAATTTCAGGCGTTCCAGGATTACTTTAGCCATCCGAGCACCAACTACTTCGTGACCAAAGAAAGTATAAAGTTTATTTTTACCACCGGTCCGTCTGGTGGCTGGCTTGCCTATGTCATGAAGAAGGGCTGCTAGTCGCATTTCGGTAGAAAAACCCTTATCCGACGCCCCTTGAAGAGTTCTCAGTAAATGCTCATAAACATCATAGGCATGAATACCGCCCTGCTCACAACCCATTGCCTCTAATAGTTCCGGTAGGATAAAAGGCAGTAAACCAAGCTTTTGGAGGAAAATAATACCCATCATGGGAGTTTTTGAGTCAATAATCCTGATAAACTCGGCACTAATGCGTTCAATGGCAATCTTTCCCAGGCGGTCACGGTTTTTAATAATACCGGCCATGGTGTCCGCTTCGATGACAAAATCAAGTTCGGCTGCCAAACGCACCGCCCGCATCATGCGGAGGGCATCTTCGGCAAAACGTTCGTTTGGATCACCGACAGATCGTAAACGTCTGGCCTTGATATCTTCAATTCCCCTATATTTATCAACGGTTTCCTCAGTGGCAATCCGGTAAGCAATGGCGTTAATGGTGAAGTCCCGGCGAGCCAAATCTTCAGTTAAGGAAACCCCAAAAGTAACAGAGTCTGGCCGTCTGGCGTCACTATACTCACTTTCACTGCGGTAGGGGGTGACTTCAATCACACGTAGTGTTTTGTTCTCAGTAGTGTCGTTTTTAATCCCGACTGTGCCGTAATCATTATTGCAAAAACTGTCAGAAAAAAGCGCTTGGATGGCGTCCGGGCGCGCATCGGTGGTAAAGTCCCAATCCTTTGGAGTGCGTCCGATAATCAAGTCGCGCACACAGCCACCGACAAGATAAGCTTCAAAACCCGCTCCTTCCAACGTGTCAGCCACATGTTTTACCTCGAGCGGAATGTCGGTGTGTTTAATCATAATGCCCATTGTATTGATAAAGTCATCATTTGTACATAAGCCACCGTGTACATTCGAACCCACATGGTATGATATAGATATGAAAGCATTGTTACATATGAGACAGCAAGCAGAAAAACTCCGTCGCCAAGGTGCAACCTACCAGGAAATATTGCGCCAGGTACCAGTTGCTAAAAGCTCACTTTCTTTGTGGTTAAGGGATTTTCCTCTCACGAAAGACGAAAAACACCTTTTAAAAAAACGAACAGACTCAAATATATCTCTTGGGCGGATTCGATCAGCGGCATCAAATCATCAAAATAAAATTGATAAAGATCAATTACTACTGCAAGAAGCCAGAAAAGAATTCGAAGCCAATAAAGATTACCCTCTCTTTCATGTTGGGATAGCCCTCTATTGGGCAGAGGGAGCAAAACGAAACAGCACGTTTCTATTTACGAATTCTGACGAAACCATGATTGAGGTTATTGTTAGGTGGTTAGAGACCTTTACCGAATATAAAAGGGCAGATCTCGGATACCGTTTATATCTCCATCATCCTTTTATACGCGATAATTGGGAGGCGTGGTGGCAAAAAGAACTTAGCGCGTCTTCAGCACAATTCAAAAAGACAATTATAAAACCAACTGGTTTAGGAGTAAAAAAACGACCAAACTATCGTGGTTGTTTGCGAATTGAAGTACCAAGAAGTACTAATCTACTGACAAAAATAAAATTTTGGATGAATATGCTAGTTGAATATCATACTAAACAGTAGTACACTGCATATCATTCAGTTAGGAAGAAGAATGGCCAATCGAAAAATATGCACCCGTGGTGAAGAGGATATCATATCTCGCTTCGGACGAGGCGTCCCAGGTTCGAGTCCTGGCGGGTGCACTAGAGTAAAACACAAAATTACTATTCCAAAAATAGTAATTTTGTGTTTTAGTACCTGCCCTGCGACAGATGGAAATGGGGACAAATCCGTTATTTCTCAGATTAGTGTTGTGTAATTGATAAAATCGCTTCTTTTTTAATCTATCTGCTTTGCCTAAACGGTGCTTGAATGCCAACTCGTTTCAGGCATGGTATGAATATATTAGGACACAGTTTTTGTAAAAATAACGGACTTATCCCCATTTTATGAACCCATTTTATTCCCATTTTACCCCCATTTTACTTATCCCCATTTTACCTATAGGGAGAAATGGAGATACATTCGATTTTATCTGTTGAACTGATTATTATGGAGTTTCTGGAGTAGGAGTTTGGGCTGCTGGCAATACTACTTTGAGTGTGGAATTTGTCGGTGTCGCTTCTTTGTCCGCGCGTATAGCCGGTAGAGCATAGAGTACAAAGAGTGCTCCAAAGACTACAATGGCTAGTATACCGACGACAAGCGCAACACCTGAACTGGCGGTATCGGTTGTTGATGATGGATTAATTATGGTTGTCATATATATTTATTTTATTTTTTATTAATGCGGAATTTTTGAACATCAGAATACTAAATCAAACCTAAATTACGCTAATTTGAGTGCCTTAACGATAAAAATAAGTACGATTGCTCCAACAAGTGAGACGGCAAAGTCGTAAAGGTTAAAACCGTTAATACTGGTCTCACCAAACAACGGCATGACGTATTATGATGCGTGAATAAATCATCAGTTCTCGCCCATTATTCCATATTGGCGGAACTCTCATAAAATAAGCCGTGTATGTCCTCTATATATTACACAGGCGATGAATGAGATGAGAAATGGATTACTGTCATGATGGGATACAAGTGTAACGAGATTTGTTTATAACCCAAAATGAACAGTTGTCATAGTATATAATATATATATCTTGCAATGACAAAAATTGGCACCTACAAACCAGAAGCATACGAACAAGCTCTTGCCTTTCGGCATCGTGGCTTTACATACACTGAAATAGCCAAGATTTGCAACGTTTCTCGCGGTACGGTCAGCAACTGGCTCAAGCACGAGCCGTTCTCCAAAGCGGTAGCAAAAGAAAATACCAAACGGGCTAATGCTGAAAACAAAAAACGCATTGCGCTGGTTAATAAGGCGCGCAACACAGAGCGCAAAAATCAGTACAGCGAAGCGCTGAGATTAGCCGTCATAGAATACAAAAATTATCACACCTCCCCACTCTTTGTTGCTGGTTTGATGCTCTACGAGAGCGTTGGTGACATCTCGCCCAATCGCTCCATTCGCCTCTCAGGCAGTGAAACAACTCAACATTTGATATTCATCCGTTTTGCAATCAAATATCTCGGTGTGCCCAAATCTGCTATCAGGTTTTGGCTACACCTCTACCCCGATCTTAATGAAGTTGCTTGTATGAAGTATTGGAGTAAGAAAATCCATATTTCACCAGGTCAATTCCACAAAAACCAAGTGATTGTGGGTAAGAGTCAAAAAAAGACGTTGCATTTTGGTGTAGGTAATACTGTGATTAGTAACACCCTTCTCAAGAAAAAACTATTGCGCTGGCTTGAACTAGTTAACAAAGATTTAGCAAAGTGAACAGCCGACATATGCTATACTAGTATATATGAGAACAGATAAAGAACTGGCGTTTACACTCCGAAAACAAGGTAGAAGTTATAAAAAGATTCATAATGAACTTGGCATGTCTGTCAGTACTCTTTCGAATTGGTTTAAAAACGTTGATTTTTCAGAGGAAATCAAGCTCTCCGTTATTGCACGGGCACAGAAACTAAGTACCGCCCGTCTCCAATCACTGAATCAAGCTCGTGGAGACCTTCTCCACGCCTATTATGCACAGGCAGAAACAGAAGCGGTGAAAGAACTTAAAAAAAACATCAATAACCCACTTTTCACTAGTGCGGTCGCTGCATATTGGGGAGAGGGTGATAAGCTGACAAAAAATCAAATCCGCCTAACAAATACTGACCCACAGATGATACGGTTATTTAAATCCTTTCTTGTTAACATTTGCACAGTTCCAACACAAAAACTACGCTGCGCACTATTCATTTATGAAGATCTTAATGAGACGACATGTAGAAATTACTGGAAACAACAAACGGGAATAGAAAATTTCCATAAAACCATGGTACTCCCATCACGGCACAAAACAAAAAGATTACCATATGGAATATGCACTTTAGTAGTATCGAGCGCATATCTAAAGAAAAAGATGAATATCTGGATTGACCAGATGCCTAAAATAGTATTAAATATGGTACCTGAAAAAGGAAAATAAATATTGCGGCCATAGTTTAGTGGTAAAACGGCACGTTGCCAACGTACAGATGAGGGTTCGATTCCCTCTGGCCGCACAAAACATCTAGAATTAGAAAAGAGTCAGTAATACATGCCAGAATGTTTTGATAACCGAGATTATTTATAAAAGACTTATCGGCTTTAAAATAGTGGATAACGGAGTGCATAGGTGGATAAAGGACAATCTATAAAGGTCACTATGTTATGGAAATACATTGTCGAATATAGCCAGATTCTATAAAAGACAAAATATGAGTATTTTGACCTGTACCACGTGAAACGTATCAAAACTGTTCCATATGGAACAGTTTTAGGCAATTATTCTGAATATTTAGAGAATTTACTCTTACTTTTTGTAAAAATGATGACCATGACGTGGATCGCTTCATAGTGGTTCGCGAAAATGTGTTGGATGTTGGCGATATTAGGTGTCTTCGCGAGGAACGAGCGGACGAGTGACGTGGCGATCCACGGTTGGTGATTGTAACGTGAATCGCTTCGTGCGCTCGCGAAGACGGACGGTGGACAAAGTTGATTGCTTACTATACAGGAACTGTTCAACCATCGCTATTCTTCCTAGCGTCAGGATAGCAGGCAACCTCTTACGAAGCTCCAAGTGTTCGCTTCTCACGTTGCGACTCGCGAAGACGGATATATTTTCAATGGTGTTAAAAGATAGACGTAGATTGCTTCGTGGCGACTCACAAAGGCGTAAACCTGATTATTGTATGCAAATACTCAGTAAATTAGACAGTTTCATATGAAACAAGACAGATTATGCTTATAACAGCGTTTAGCTGGAGATTTGGGGTGATATAATGTTCCATATGGAACTTTTTCCGACAAAGCGGCTCAAGACTAAGGAAGTTGGCAACCTCGGGGAGCAAATTGCGGCCAAATATTACAAGGATCATGGTTTTCGTGTCCTTGAGATGAATTATTTGAGAAAATGGGGGGAAATTGATGTTATTGCCGAAAAAAGCGGAAAAGTCTATTTTATCGAGGTAAAAACAGTTTCATATGAAACTAAATACGATTTAGATCAAGCGGTTGCTGATAAAATCTGGCGACCAGAGGAAAGAGTCGATGATTTCAAGCTTAAAAAGCTTTCGCGGGTGATAGATACATGGCTAAAGGACAAGAACTGGACTGGAGAATGGCAAATTGACGTGGCTGCGGTACGAATAGTGCCACATGAAACATTTGCCACCATAAAAATCATCCCAAATGTGGTTTTAGAGTAGTTTTTGCCAAACAACAGTAGGAATTTGTTTCCCGTGCAACTCGAGCTGACTATTCTGGAGCACTTTAGTTAAGGAAAGACCGTTTCATATGAAACGGTCTTTCCTATTTTGTCGGGGAGCGGAGAATCGAACTCCGACCACTCGGTCCCAAACCGAGTACACTACCACTATGCTACACCCCGATGCAGCGAGAGAAGTGTGAGGGCTTTAGTATAAACATTTGAAATACAAAAAATTAAAGCACACTTTCATTTTTTGTATTTCAAATGTTTATTGCAAGCAAAGCTTGCGCCAACACATTTCCGAGTCAAGAGCGGTGTATGCTTTGCATACAGCCCCTTCGCCACAGCATAACCGAATGACGAGAGGGTGAAAGCTTTGCTTACAAACCTCAACAAACCATAATCAATTATGATTTGTACGCAGAATCGTACCATAGCCATGCTAAAAAGGCGAGTAATTTTACAAGCTTTGCTATAATAACTGCCATGAATTCAAACGAAGTACATTTTGATGGAAAAATTGCCCAAAAGGCGATTATTGTTAGAGACGGGGCCATTTTATTAATGCGTGACCCGAGAGAAAAAGATAAAATATGGGAACTACCTGGCGGACGATTGAATGTAGAGGAAGATCCTCGCGTTGGATTGGCTAGGGAGATATTTGAAGAGTTGGGAGTACACATTAATGTACATGAGGTGGTTCACATGGAACAGTTTTTTCAACATAGTGAAGGGCGTAACGCTTTTGTTATTATCTATAAAGCAACTTTGATTGACTCAGAAGCCGAATTACATCTTGATGACAGAGAAGTGTCCGAAGTTCGCTTCGTTCCATTTGCTGAAGTGACAGACTACAAATTATTTCCTGAATATGAACGTACACTACGTCATCATTTTGCAAATTTACCAAAGTAGGGCACAATAGGCGCGATGATTAAATACTATTTTCGGACTGTTAAGGACCCAGCCATTAAAGAATTGCCGGAAGCCAGGACTGGGGTTTGGGTGCACGTGGCGGCGCCGACGACCGAGGAAATACAGCGTCTATGGGAGGAGTAATGAAGGTTTAAGTGCTACGACATATTGATACCACTATATTTTTCCACTGTTTAAATTATTTTTTTACCCTAGGAAGTTGGCAATTGACAGTGTGTTTTATGTTTCCAGTAGTCGCTTTAGCGCTTTTGGGTTAGGCAAAAATAATGATAGTATATTTTATATGGAAAAACCCAACACTCCGATGAGGTATAAAGAAAATTCTTGGGATGAGGGGACAAGTGTGGTGCGAGTAATGTATGATCTGAAAGAAAGAATTAAACCTATTGTTGAGACTTTAAAAGAGGGTATAGAAAATGACCAGTACGGTATGGTGCTTGGTGTTGATGCTAGTGGGCGAGTGCCGGCTTTGGTTTTAGCGAGATTGATTCAATATAAAAGAAATATTGAAATCAGATTTGTGACTGGAAATAAAAATGTTGATAATGAAGACAGTCTAGTCCGACTGGATGAACTTAAAGGTCATTTTTCGACAGAAGAATTTAGGGGGCAACTTGGAGACAGGGAAGTGTTAATTGTTGATGATATTATTGCTAGTGGGTTTTCTTTAGAGCTGATTTGTAGGGCATTAAAAGAAGTCAGTTTGCGGTATAAGGTTATCGGTTTAGCACATGAAAAATCAAAAACTTCAGCAAGTAAAGAAGCTGTTATGGAAAGATTGGAAGCCGATATTTTAATTGGTGGTGAAGGGGATCAATTTTCTGGCGAATATCCTGAAATATACGGCAAACACCAAATGGCAGGGATTAAAAAAGGGGTTGGGATGTTTAGTAAATCTATTCATAAGACTGAATTAGATGCTCAGGCTGGTGGAAATCTTTATTATCCAAAACAAAATCAAAAAGTATTACAGAGAACACGAGAACTTGTTAATCGCACTGCGCACCAATTGGCTGAAGAAATAGGTTGGGCATAGTAATGATTTTAGATTAGTGGAGTAGGGGTGGGGTTTTGGAGGAGGACTGTGGTAGTATATTGGCGACATGATTACTTACTACTTCCGGACAATCAAAGATACTGAACTAAAGACTGTAACAGAGTCACGGACTGGGGTTTGGGTGCATGCTTTGGCACCGACTAAAGAGGAGATTGAGAGTCTAGTGGCGCAATTTGCGCTTGATGAGGATATTATTGAGGATGCTCAGGACTTTTTTGAGGTACCGCGACTCGAACGATCAGCAGGTGCCACCTATTTCTTTACTCGCTATCCTTTTGAAGGGCAGAAAGAAGAAAGCGACACGGCTCCATTATTGATAATCATGGGGGAGTCATTTGTCATAACATTAGCTCTGCGTGATGTGCCACCACTCCAAAAGCTAATTGAAAACAAAGAAGAAGTGGTCACTACCCAGAAAGCTAAGCTTTTCATTCAGATAATGGACGCCATTACTTATTCATTTGATGGGGAATTGATGCGTTTAAGAAAGGCGGTGCATAAAAATAGAAGTAGTTTGCGTAAAATTGGTACTAGCGAGATTGAGCGATTAGTGCAATACGAAACAAAACTCAACAGTATGGTGGACGCCTTAATTCCGACCAATGATTGGTTGAGGCATGTTCCTAAAGGTAATTATATGCAACTTTATAACGATGATCTTGAGATGATGGAGGATTTAGAGATTGCCAACGGTCAATTAGTCAACTCGGCCCGTTCGGTCTTGAAGACAATTCAAAATATTCGCAGTGGGGTAGAGGCAATTATGGGTAGTCGATTAAACAATTCATTGCGCGTTTTGACGGTTTTGACTATTTTACTGATGGTGCCACAAGTGATTTCGTCTTTGTATGGTATGAATGTTGATTTACCATTACAGAATAGTCCGTGGGCGTTTTCATTTATTGCAGGGGCAAACATCCTTGTTTTGGCAGTTTTGGTTGTTGTATTCCGGAAGAAAAATTGGTTTTAGGGTGAAGGGACTGGGCTTTCGGTTAAGTGGCTCACAAGAAGCAAAAGCTTTTTATCTTCGCTCACTCCGTCACAGTAAGTAAAGCTTTCTACGTTCACTCGCTCAAAAGTGGGTAAACTGCGGTTTACCCACTTTGTTCGCTCGTTCCACAGTAAGCAAAGCTTTCTGTTCTCGTTCGCTCGGAGCTGTGCAAGCTAGGCGCTTGCCCGCCTCTCTCGCTCGTTCCGTAGTAAGAATTCGTGATTTGGGGCGTCTAAGTATATAATGGTTTCCACATGGCGAGTCCAAAAAAGACAGGCAATATAGGGAGCCAGGAAGAGCGTTTTTTGAAGGCCTTCGAGGAATACAGCGATGCGCTGTTTCGTCATGCTACCTTGCGTATTAGTGACAGGGAGCGGGCGATTGATATCGTCCATGACACTTTCACTAAGGTCTGGACATATTTACGTAATGGTCACGAAATCGAGACCTACCGGCCCTTTTTGTATAAAGTACTCAATAATCTCATTATTGATGAATACCGCAAACAAAAAGAGTTATCACTTGACACTCTCTTGGAGCGTGAAGGGGTTGATGAGGGTTCATTTGAAGAGCTCTCTCTTAGTACCGTGGAGGCCTTGGCAGCCACCATTGATGGCAAACAGGCACTGAATCTTATTGACTCCTTGCCAGATGTCTATAAGGAAGTCCTTCTTTTCCGTTTTGTCGATGAGCTCGGCCCGCGTGAAATCAGTATCCTGACCGAGGAGTCCGAAAATGTGATTTCCGTCCGCATTCATCGAGGTCTTAAAATGCTTCGGGAAAAGATTGAAGCAGAAACAAATGTTCGGGAAGAAAGTCGCGTCCAGCACGCAAAATTTAAATAAAATAATGAAACGCTTTAGCGCACAACTAAAAAAGAAAGCCGACAACATCCGCCTTAGAGCGGCTGAAAAGCGTGACCTTCGTGAGCGATTGGTTTCTTATATGGAATATCATCCACTACCAGCCGATTCAGTAAAAATCCACTCAGAACCAGTTCAAATGGAATTCTTCAAAGTTTTTCACATTTCAGCCAAGTATATTAGAACAGCCATGGCCATGACGGCGGTTTTTATTTTTATAATCACGCCGTTCTTGGCAGAGAAGACTGTACCGGGCGATATTTTGTATCCAGTTAAGGGTCTCACCGAAGACATTCGTGGCTCTCTCAATCTTACTCCTTATGAAAAGGTAGCGTGGGAAACAAAACGATTGGAACGCCGAGTAGCCGAAGCACGCTTATTGGAAAAAGAAGGAAAATTGACTCCAGAAGTCGAGGCGGGTGTTTTAGTTGCTGTTCAAGGACATAAGTCAGCCGCTGAGGCTCAAATCAAATCATTACAGACGACAGACTCTGATGGAGCTGGATTAGCGCAGATGACTTTCTCTTCAGTTCTTGATGTTCAGACCGCTATCTTGCGATCGGACATCAGTGATACTACGGCCATCGGAACTTTATCAGTGGCTATCACTTCAGTATTAGAAGCGGGGCGTAGTGATGCCAAAACAGAAGGTTTGAATGCACCGGTTTCGTTTGAGCGACTGATGGCACAGTTGGAAATTGAAACAACTCGAGCTTATGAATTACTCACCAGTAATGAATCTGTTGCAACTGCGTCTGAGCAGTCAGACACCAGACGGCGATTAACTGATTTGGAATTTAAAATAAAAGACGCTTCTAGTAAGCATGAATCGGATCCGGAAGAAGCTGTGAGTGAGCTTCGTACTGTTTGGAGTGATTTACAAAAACTAATTACCTTCATGACCGATATAAATGTCCGCCAGTCAGTTAGTATTGAATCACTGGTACCGATTGTATTAACTAGTGAAGAACGCAAAGAAATTTTAGTAAATAAATATGAGGCCCTAGTAGCTGATTTAGTTCGTCTCGATAATGCTATGGAGATAATGATAATAATGGACCCAGACTCAGTTGAAACAATTAAGTCCACCCTTCCAGAAGTGAATGATTTGATTACCTTGGCCACTTCCTCGATTGCTTCTTCATCGTTGGCCGAGGCAGAGGTTACTATTGTTTCGGCCAGAGTTTTGATTGATTCAATGATGCAGATGGCCGGTATTTCTGCGGAAAGCTCTGAAGATATTTTAGATGATTTTGATAAAGGTTCTACTACCTCTTCTCATACAAACACTGAGGTGGAAGTTGATCCTGATGACGATAAAATTATCTCCAGTTCATCAACCCCAACAATTACAAACCCTTCGACCACCCCGGTAGCAAGTTAGGATTTAATTCTTGTAAAAAGCCCCGGCCTTCCTCAGAAGACCGGGGCTTTTTATTTTTACCAATAACAACCTACAAATTTTCTTAAAATGGACTGAGTAGATATATTAAATATTTTCTTGACTTCCGTCCTCTAGGATTTTTGTTAAAAAGGGAACTAGAGTTTCGGTGAATATTTTTGATCTGTATGGTAGGTTGCCACTGACATTTCGGGCAAAGGAAAACCCAGTTTCTTCGGTAATTGTGCGATTGATATGCGAAAGTGTAATAGCCCGTAAGCTCCCTACACCGTCTCTAACATCGTCACCCTTGGTGGTAATCATGCCGATGACGCTACCGTTGTTAGATAAAATTGGACCTCCGGAAGAGCCGTGTTCACCGATGGCACTACCAGTGATAGAAAAGATATCGGCATAGTTGGATCCAAAAGTGTAAAGCTCTGTAATTGTACTGGTAGCTTCGCGGGGGAATAAGTCTGTATCGACACCATTGGCTAACAGCGATTCAGCTGGATAACCAGCAGCAATAACGACAGAGCCCGTTACTGATCGGGGTAGTAGTTCGGTGTTGGTTGATAGGGCTGGGAAAGTAGCTGGTAGGGGAGTGCCGTCAATTGTAGCGTTTACATAAAGTAGGGCATAGTCACGTTCACCGGTGCCGCTAGGGGTTGGGTCGTCAATCAAAGTTGCATGTTCTTGAATCCAAGCCGGAGAAATATATAAAAGCTCGGCGGTGTATTTTGGTGAGGCAGGGCTGCCTGATCGGACAATACACTCCGTGTCTCCAAAAGTATCAGTGTTTTCCAAGAGGAAGAATTGAGCCACGTGAGCATTGGTGAGGATAACACCATCAGGACTAACAAAGAAGCCGGTACCAGTAGTGGTACGAATATATTTTTGAGTCGTAAAGATGCAAATGATATTTACAATCGCCACTAGTGGGTCATTGGTGGTAGCGTTGACCATTTCCGTACTACCAATAAGGGCGGCCTGCTGGTAGGCCTGGCTCTTGATAAGGACGTCTGGGATTATGTTCGCATAAGAGTAATTTGACGGCAGAGTCGTCATATCAGAGTTGTTTGCATCGACGGTGGTGGATTCTGGGATTGGTTCTGGCTCAATAAACTGCATTATTTCTAACGCTAGGAAATTAGTAAATGAAAGATAAGCAGTCAAAATACCCGTGACGATGTGAATCAAGAATTGCATTAAGAAAGTATATCATCACTAGAACGATTCTTCATTTTAAATACTGGTCATTGTATTTAATCATGGCTTGTTCAATAATTTTTAAACCCGCTCCTTTTTTTGTGGCTGTATAAAGACCGGTCGCCTGCTTTTCAACCAGTCCCTGACTGCATAGCTTGGTGAGCTTTAATGTCAGTGTTCTGGTAGAGATATTGCCCAGCCACTGCTCCAGTTCACAAAAACGCTTCGGACCTTCCGTCAAGGCTCGCATAATAAGCATCGTCCACGTGTCCGAGAGTAATTCGGCCACTTTTGCTATGGGACAATTTTGTTTAGTTCCGAGCATCATCATGATTAAGCATAACAGATAGATAGTTACTTTACAAAGTAAAGTGACTACTCTATACTGTACTTTACAAAGTAAAGTAAATATTTTAATAAATATAATTCAATAAATCATGAATAATAATCTTTCAATCAAAGTCATCGTGGGAAGTACCAGGGAAGGTAGATTTGGTGACAAAGCCGCCGCCTGGGTAGAAAATGAGCTTAACAAGCATGAAGGGCTGGCGGTTGAAATTGTTGATCTCCGTGATTACGAGATGCCATTTTTTGATAATGCTATTAGTCCATCCTTTATCAAAGAGCCTTATACCAATGAAGCCGTTAAGAGATTTACCCAAAAAATAGAGGAAGGGGATGCATTTATCGTTGTTACACCAGAATACAATCATGGTACTTCTGGAGTTCTCAAGAATGCCTTTGATTGGGTTAGTAGAGAATGGAATGAAAAACCAATTGCTTTTGTTTCGTACGGTTCGGTCGGTGGGGCTAGAGCGGTTGAGCAACTTCGACTTACTGCCATTGAGCTTCAAATGGCTCCAATTCGCGAAGCAGTGCATCTACTAGGCAATGACTATTTTCCGGTTTACTTCGGTAAAGCTGACGCCGGTGAGATGTTTATAAAATATGAAGAAAAAGTCTCTGTCACGATTGAACAACTTCTTAAGTGGACTAAGGCACTTAAGGAGATGAGGGGATAATAATTATTTTTTTGTCCGTGCCGTCGTTTTCGTTACTTAGTTAGGCCAACATAAAAAGTCACTACAATGTAGAGACTTTTTAGTTGATATTATTTAGTATTTTCGCTATACTGCGTCACGCGGATAAGCAATCTGTGGGTGTAGGCACAGCTTTCACCCACTGCCCTAGAAGTATAAAAGAAAGTAAATTTTCTTTTATCCTCTCGTTTGCGGGTGTAGTTTACTGGTAAAATAGCTGCCTTCCAAGCAGCGGTAGGGGGTTCGATTCCTCTCACCCGCACAGCCAACAGAAATGCCGTTCCGTCAGGAACGGTTTTTCTGTTGTTGCTGTGCGGAGTGAAGAAAGTGCCTAATGGCACTTTCGTGAGGAATCGAAGCCGTTGCCAGCTCTTTTGAAAAAAGAGCGACAACGGGTACTGAACATGTAATGTTCGATTCCTCTCACCCGCACAGCCA
>MFMT01000008.1:15260-15373 GCA_001783565.1 Candidatus Kaiserbacteria bacterium RIFOXYD1_FULL_42_15
GCTGGGCGAGTCTTGCGAAAGCGTCCCACGCTTTCTCACTCGCAAAGACGGACGGGACGGATGTGGATTGCTTCACTCCGTTCGCAAAGACGGACGTGGACGGTGGTGGATTG
>MFMT01000008.1:15513-15605 GCA_001783565.1 Candidatus Kaiserbacteria bacterium RIFOXYD1_FULL_42_15
GTTCGCAAAGACGGACGGTGTGGCGAACGATCGTAGTCTTCGCGAGGAAGGAGCTCACAAGCGTGAAAAAGTGACTCAATGTTGTGTAAAAT
>MFMT01000009.1:0-12429 GCA_001783565.1 Candidatus Kaiserbacteria bacterium RIFOXYD1_FULL_42_15
AATTTATCCCGTTTTACTTGTTTGGTATTTACGCCTTTATTTTCGGTGTGATTATTGGTAGCTTTCTTAACGTCTACATCTATCGTTTTCATACTGGTAAATCACTCTCCGGCAGTTCGCATTGTCTTTCGTGTGCTACTCTTTTGCGTTGGTATGAATTATTTCCCTTGTTGTCGTACTTGGGACTTGGTGGGCGTTGTCGTACTTGTGGGGCGCGAATTCCCAGTCGATATTTTTGGGTAGAACTAATCACGGGTCTTTTATTTGTGGCGGTCATTTCTACTTCATCTTCAGTATTATTATGGCCAATCAATCTTTTTCTGATGTCGGTACTAGTAGTGGTAGCAGTCTACGACTTTTACCATTTTGTCATTCCAGATGAATTTGTTTACACGCTTTCGGCCCTTGCCATAATTTTGGCCGGACTGGAATGGTATAACACTCATGACTGGATGAGTTTGGCTTGGAGTGCTTTAGCCACTCTACTCGCTTTTAGCTTTTTTGCTTCTCTTTGGGCCTATTCAAAAGGCCGTTGGCTGGGTTTTGGTGATGCTAAATTAGCTATTCCCTTAGGATTTATGGTCGGTATCGGCGGAGTATTTTCCATGTTGGTACTGGCTTTTTGGATTGGGACTATTATTAGTATCGGTATTATTGCTGTACAGAAAATCGCCATTAGGGGACAACTGCACTTACGTTTTATGGCCACGCCACTTACAATTAAAAGTGAAGTGCCATTTGCGCCGTTTTTAATTCTGGGCTTCTTGGCTGTTTATCTATTTGATATTGATGTCCTTCAGCTCTTTGCCTATGTCTTCTAACTATAATTCAAAAACCATCTTAAAAAAAATCGCCTCCCAGCGTGGTTTTGGATTGATTGAATTGCTGGTCAGTATTAGTATCATCGCCCTTGTTTCAGCTGTTGTTATGACCAGACAAAGCGCCTTTAACGGAGCGGTATTATTGCGTAATCAGGCCTATGAAGTGGCCTTTGATTTACGCCATGCACAGCTACTGGCAGTGAGTGGTACTGATAATGGGGCTACTAACGTGTCACAACAATATGGCGTTTATTTCACTACTGCCTCTAGAAATTCCTATATTATATTTCATGATATGGATGGAAGTGGTACGTACAACACCGGGGATGTACAGATTGGTAAGAAAGGAATAATTGACTCACGCTTCGAAATTCGGGGCATTCTTAACTCTAGTGGAACTTCACAAGACCCCATGTCAATTACCTTTAAACGGCCAAATTTTGATGGACTTTTTAAAAAAAATAATTCTCCTATCACTGGTCCGGTTTATATCGATATTGCGAAAGTTGGTGATAATAATAATGGTGCCGGCGATGTCCGGCGTATTGAAATAACCAGTACTGGACAGATATCAGTACCGGACAAATATCAGTAGTAACCTATTAGCTTTTAGTATGTCACTTCAAATTCAACAAAAAAATAAAGGTTTTACGCTCATTGAGATGCTAGTGGCCTTGTCACTGTTTACCATTGTGATGACCATTGTGGTGGGTTCGCTTCTGGTTCTGATTGATGGCAATAGACAATTGCAGGGTGAACAGTCGGTGATGACTAATTTGAGCTTTGCCATGGACAGTATGACGCGCGAAATTCGCACTGGAAAGAATTATTATTGTGCCAACAGTTTTGGTGGTAGCCAGCTGACACCAGACGCGAATCAGGATTGTATGGCTGGTAATAATGGTATCTCCTTTATCGAAGCCGGTGGTAGCATCACTGGTGCAACTGACGGCAGAATTGCCTATTACTTTGATAGTGGTAATAAAACCCTTATGCGTAAGGTAGGCAATGCAATAGCCCAATCAATTGTCTCTAATGGCATTAGTATTGACGAGGCCAAGTTTTTTGTGACTGGAAGTGACAACTTTAATCAAACCAGTGATGTTAACCAGCCAACAGTGACGATTATAATTAAGGCCTCAGAAACTGGCATTGTGGGTGAAAAACCATATATTTTACAAACCACTATCACCCAGCGTGAACTTGATCTATGAAAAATTTTTTCCAACAACAGGGTTTTAGTTTAGTCGAGACACTCGTGGCGATTGCTCTATTGTTGTTGGTGGTTACTGGACCAATGAAAATTATTACTGATGCCAATCATAGCACTAGCTTTGCTTCGGAACAGGTTGTGGCCTTTTTCTTGGCGCAAGAGGGATTGGAGCTGGCACAAAAAGGTCGGGATGATTTGATGTTGCAGTATTTTAAGGGAAATATTTCCGACCCCTGGACAAAGTTCAAAACTGATTTTAATAAATGTATTGGAAGTGGAAAACAGTGTGGTTTAACCATCGGTGATACCGCTGCTGCCACTATCGGAATAACTAATTGTGATATTTTGACAAATTGCCGCTTGTATTTAGATAGCACACCAGGTCGTTCGTTATATGTTTATAACAGTGCTGGTAATAACCAAACCCTATTTACTCGCACCATTCAAATGTACCCAAATGGAAATAAAGAAGTGAAAGTAGTATCCACCGTGACCTGGCGAACCGGCTCATTAATTGCTGGTCAAAAAGTCGAGTTAATAACCTACTTAGAAAATGTTTATGACACCAATTAATTCAAATACAAATAAAGGGTTTGCTCTTTTAATTACTCTGTTAATAATTGGTGTGGTAATTTCGGTGACAATGGCAATTGTGGAATTAAGTTTGAAACAATTGGAGTTATCGGTTAGCTCGCGTGATTCAGAAGTGGCTTTTGCCGCTGCTAATGCCGGATTGGAATGTGCCAAAAGGACGCGCCGTTCTGCTTCCACCACTATTGAGATTGGCACTGCTACCACCCTTGATTGTTTTGAAAATTCAACCTCGCCGGTATCTAATACTGGTTCATCAATTAATGTAACCAGTGGCGGTTCTAGTGGAAAAGTATATAGGTACCAGCCCACGATTGATTGGTCTAGTGCCGACCGCTGTAGTGAAATTAATATTGTTGCCATGGTAATGAATGATAATGCTACCGATCCTCTAGTAATTAGCGGTTTGACAAGTATCTTTCCTGGTTATTCCAATAACACAAAATCTTGTAATCCGGGGGGAAATTGTACTATTGCCGGAGTGCGTGGTTATAGCGCTAAATGTACCGAAAAGACAAATCTCGGTACCTTAATGCGGGAAATTTTGCTAGAATTCTAGACATGAGTATTCCGCTTGTCCTAAAAAAACGCCTCGCTCAATTGCGGACTTTGGTGGACTATCATCAAAAACGCTATCATGAGGATGATGCTCCAGAAATCAGTGACGAGACTTATGACTCGTTGGTGAAGGAACTATCTTTGCTGGAAATTAAAACATCCGGTACTCGGGGAAAGGTGGCCGAAAAAATTGGCGGTTCTGTAAGTGAGGCATTTGCTAAGGTTAAACACATTGTCCCGCAATGGTCATTTGATAATGTATTTTCTGCCGAAGAATTAGTTGATTGGGAGGGAAAATTATTGCGCCAGCTGGAGCAGGTGGATTTGAAAAAAACCAGGGTGTCATACGTAGCTGAACATAAAATTGATGGATTAAAACTGGTGTTGACCTATAAAGAAGGTGTGCTGGTGCGAGCCGTCACTCGTGGTGATGGTGTGACCGGAGAAGACGTTACTCACACCGCTAAAACTATCAAAGACATACCACTAAAACTTCTTTACCCAGTAGATTTAATTTGTGTGGGAGAAGTGTGGTTGGCCAAAAAAGAACTTGAAAGAATAAATAAGGAAAGGGAGGCGGCAGGTGAGGCGTTGTTTGCCAATCCGCGCAATGCGGCGGCGGGCTCTCTTAGACAACTTAACCCAGAAGTTTCTCGCCACCGTCATCTGTCAATGTTTTGCTATGACATTGATAGGTTTACGGCAGGACGAGCAAAGCTCGTCCTGCCCACCACCCAATATGAGGAATTAGCTTTGCTTGCCCAACTTGGTTTACCAACTAACCCTTATCCTAAAAAATGTTCAACCGTAAAGAAAGTAATCACTTTTTATAATCAATGGAAAGACAAACATCACGAATTACCTTACGGAGTTGATGGGGTGGTGGTAAAAGTTGATAATATTGAACTTCAAAAGTCGGTTGGATATACCACCAAGGCACCACGCTTCGGTATTGCTTTCAAATTTCCGGCAGAGCAAACTACCACGGTGGTTGAGAATATTGGTCTGCAAGTCGGTCGTACTGGCGTGGTCACTCCGGTTGCTCACCTACGTCCAGTTTTGATTGCTGGGTCAACAGTCGCTAGAGCCACCTTGCATAATGAAGACCAAATTAAACGTTTGGATGTTCGGATTGGGGATACAGTTATCCTGCAGAAAGCTGGTGATGTTATTCCTGAGATTGTTTCAGTCTTGCTCCCACTACGCCCACCAAAAACCAAACCATACAAATTTCCCAGCGTCGTTCCTGGCTGTGGTGGTGAAGGTCGTATCGAGCGTATTCCTGGCGAAGCGGCTTACCGTTGTGTGGTGCTTGAGTCAGATTATCTTCGCCGCCGGAAACTTTATTATTTTGTTTCCAAACACGCTTTTAATATTGACGGGGTTGGGCCAAAGATAATTGACGCTTTGCTTGATGCTGAAATTATCACTCATCATTTTGATTTATTTACCTGTACCAAAGAGGATTTTTTATCACTTGAAGGTTTCAAAGAGAGAGCCACTGATAATGCAGTGGACGCTATTGATAAGGCAAGGACGCAAACTCTGGCAACATTACTCACGGCCCTTTCGATTGAACAAGTGGGGGAAGAAACAGCCCGTCTGCTAGCTGATCAGTTTGGTTCACTAGAGAAAATTCGTTCTGCCAACGTTGATGACTTAGCGGCTATTCACGGAGTGGGCGCGGTGGTGGCGCAATCTATGGTTGATTGGTTTACTAACCCGGCTAATCAACGTGATTTAGACGAGTTGTTAAAATATGTGACTATTTCTGAAACGTCTGCCAAAAAAAGAAATACCCGGCTAACCGGGAAAACCATCGTCCTAACCGGCACTCTCGAACACCTAAGTCGTGATGAGGCCAAGGATTTAATTCGCCTAGCTGGTGGAAAGGTGTCTAGCAGTGTTTCTGCCAAAACTGACTTTGTAGTGGTGGGTAAAGATGCTGGTAGTAAGTCAGATGATGCTGTTCGCCTGGGGGTCAAAACTTTATCAGAAACAGAATTCCGTCAACTTCTAGCGTAATTAAGAGTGGAATGGTACTATGTCCACTATGACAAAAGATGAGATTTTGCACTTGGGAACCCTTTCCCGGATTGCCCTTTTACCGGCCGAGGTTGATAAATTCAGCACTGAAATAGATGCTATTTTGGAATACGTTAGTACCGTCAAAAACATTGTCGCTGATGACTCTAGCACAGAGCCAATCGTGGGTGCCAGATACAATGTACTACGGGCAGATGAGGTTACCAACGAGCCGGGCGAATATACAGAAAAACTCCTTCGCGCCATGCCGAAAAGAGATGGACAATACATGTTGGTTAAAAAGATTTTAAATCAGGATGAATAATTTATGACGATTTCCGAACTTAGAAAACAATATATTGCCGGCACGCTCTCACCCGTTACCGTGGTGGAGAATTCTTTACAAATAATTAAGGAGAAAGATGGTGAAATCCATGCCTTTTTAGATATTTATGCTGATGAGTCTCTAGCTACGGCTAAGGTAGCCGAGCAAGAATATAAAAACAAAGGAGAAAACACCCCATCCCTTTTAGGAATTCCCGTAGCCCTCAAAAATAATATTTTAGTTAGCGGAAAACGCACTTCGGCTGGATCTAAAATATTGGAAAATTATATTGCTTCCTACGATGCCACTATCGTGACCCGTTTAAAAAAAGCTGGGGCAATTATTATTGGTGCCACCAACATGGATGAATTTGCCATGGGGAGCTCAACAGAAAATTCCTCTTTTGGACCAACTAAAAACCCCCATGATTTATCCAGGGTACCAGGCGGTTCTTCTGGCGGATCGGCGGCGTCAGTAGCGATGGGAGCGGTGCCAGTAGCGATTGGTACTGATACCGGTGGGTCGGTGCGTCAACCGGCCAGCTATTGTGGAGTGGTAGGACTAAAACCAACCTACGGCGCCGTGTCGCGTTATGGATTGGTAGCGATGGGTTCCTCACTCGATCAAGCCGGACCACTTACAAGGACGGTGGCTGATGCAGAACTGATTCACAATATTATGTCAGGGCTTGATGCACATGATGCGACTACTATTGCATCGGATACTTACCCAGCAGTCACGATAAAGAAATCCTACACCTTTGGTGTCCCGCGCGACTTTTTAGGAGTGGGGGTAGACGCCGATGTCTTGGCAAATTTTGAAGCCCACATTGATTCGCTTAAGGCAGCTGGACATACTGTTGTTGATATTGAGTTGCCGTTGTTTGAACAGGGATTAGCTGCCTACTATATTGTGATGCCTGCCGAGGCATCATCGAACTTAGCGCGCTATGATGGTATGCGCTACGGACTTTCGGTCGATGGTAAAAACTTACTTGAAGTATACGAGCAGAGTCGAGCGACTGGTTTTGGGGCTGAAGTTAAGCGTCGTATTTTACTTGGTACTTATGTACTGTCTTCTGGTTATTATGATGCTTACTATGGCAAGGCCGAATTAGTCCGTCACAAAATGCGCGCTGAGCTTGAAGAAATTTTTAAAAAGGTTGATATTATTTTGACACCGACCGCCCCCACAGCGGCTTTCAAATTTGGAGCGCAGGGTGACCCACTATCCATGTATCGTCAAGATATTTTTACTGTGCCTGTTAATCTAACTGGTGTGCCCGCTATTTCATTTCCGATGGGAACTGTGGAGCAGGAAGGTATATCTCTTCCAGTTGGGGTACAATATATTGGACCGCACGGTGGCGAAGCACGTTTGTTTGATATTGGAAAGCAGGTGTACGACGTCTCCCTAAACGGTGATAAATAATTATGCCAGATACTGTCATCGCTACCACTACCTCCGTCTCGGTCGGGTATGATTTATTGACCCCGTTGTTAAAGTTAATTTTCGGTAGTGATGGGGTATTTTCTAGTATCTCCCTAGATGTCGTCATGTCGTTTATGCAGACGCTGTGGGGTATTTTTATTATTCTGTCTTATTTGATTTCCTTTTTATTCTTGTATTTATATATTTATGCCTCAATTCACAAATCAAAATTAGAGGAAATTCAAAGTGAACGCCTTCGCGCGCAAGAGCATGCCTTTGCGTCGGCCAATAAAGGAGTTAGTCAGTCAGATCGTCTCTATGAGTTACATACTCATATAGATTCGGATAATCCCAATGATTGGAAATTAGCTTTGATAGAAGCTGACATCATTTTAGACGAGGTTCTTAAGCAAAAAGGTTATTCTGGCACGTCACTAGGAGAACGTTTACGTAGTATTTCACCCACTACCATGGCTTCGATTGATGATGCTTGGCAGGCGCATAAAGTTCGTAATCAAATCGCTCACGCCGGCCCAGGTTTTGTTCTAACTAGCAAATTAGCCCGCGAAACCATCGTCCAATACGAAAAAGTTTTCAAAGAGTTGGGAGTGGTGTAGAAAAAATTTTGGCCGCCCTTTGCAAATGCAGGGGCGGCCAAATTCGTTTCAGATAGTGAATAGCGAACCGCCAATATAGCTGTGCCACCCAACTTTCTTTCCAAGTGACTTGTTCACAATAAACTCATGACCATGGAAATTGAGAAAACTGTGTTTTCCAGCTGGAGAATTGTGATAAAGCCAATCTTTATCTGCAAACTCGTATGGTCCGCGTCCGCCCAACCAAATCTGTTTTTTGTAGTTATTGGCGATGGCCAGTTTGAGAAACGGTATGCATTTTTTGGGATATTCTCCCCAATAATGCATTTCCCAAACCGGGTAGCCATCCTTATAGATGGTAGTAGTCCCTTTACTTCCGTCACCAGAGTCTGTGGGTTCCCACTCATCAGTGCCGTTCCAACCACCTGTATTTTGGTAAGAAATTCTTTTTATCCCTTGGTGACCAGAGAAGCGGAAAAAACTTTCCGGTTCTTTCCCGCTGGCGTAATCTGCCAGCATCATTTCGAAAAAGAATCCTTGAACTTCCTTGATATTGATGGACATTTCTTCTCACTCCTGTTTTGTCACATGCTGTGGCGGTTTCAGTCTGGAGCTAGTATACATAATGTTTTATGATAGTAAACACTTGATACAAGTGTGGGGTAATTGACTTTACCCTCCGCCACAAAATGTAAAATCTCTGTCAAAAAGACAGAGATTTTACATAATGTTGCGGGTTCCGGAATCGAACCGGAGTCTGGAGGTTATGAGCCTCCCGAGGTACCTCTCCTCTAACCCGCTATATATATGATGACGCCAAAGAATATAAATAATTACTTATTTATATCTCTGAGTGATTACGACAATACCTCATTTTGCACCATAATGCAAACCACTTGTACAGGATTCTGAGCTGATTAATCTTGCCTTGCATCATATATATAGTCTACCAACACCGTCCTTGCGAGTGCGAAAAGCATAGTATGCTTTTCGCAGCCACATTGAGGGATTTTGTGCCAATCTTTAGCTGCGAGCGAAGCGCGGCAGGAAATAAAATACCCAATGAGTGGACAGTCCCTGTTAAGGGAGCAACGAAGCAATCCATATCGTCCAGCACCACCGTCAACGTGGATTGCCACGTCACTCCGTTGCCACTTCGCTCCTCGCAAAGACGTCTCTTTACTACTCGTCTTTGCGAGTTGCAACGAAGCAATCCACGTCTTTGTCATGTCATCGTAGATTGACTGGTTGTGCAGGATAGACAATCCGTGTTTACAAATAACAATCTGGTGAAAAATAAAGTGGTATTAACTAACCTTGCGATTTTGTATGGTAACTTCATTCGGCATACTGGAGTTATATATGGCATAATGCCAAACATATGCAATGTGTAATTTTAGCAGCGGGGAAGGGAACGAGGTTGCGTCCGTTGACGGAGACGATACCGAAGCCATTGGTTCTGGTGGCTGGAAAGCCATTACTGGATCACATTATTGACGCTCTCCCAAGTGCGGTAGACGAACTCATTATTGTCACTGGTTATCTTGAGAATAAAATTAAGGATTACTGTGGTAGTGAATACAAAGGTCGGAAAGTGACCTATGTCCACCAAGAAGAACAAAAAGGAACCGCACCAGCTTTGTGGCTCTGCAAGGATTTACTCAAGGGGCGTTTTTTGTTTATGTTTGCTGATGATATTCACGGTGCAGATGATATTGCTAGGGTCGCATCCTATAGTCGTGCCATTCTAACAATGCCCACAAAGAACCCAGAACGTTTTGGAATTGTGGTACGCCACCCTGATGGTACCCTGGCTGAGTTTGTTGAAAAGCCGGTGCATCCTCCTTCTAACCTAGCATCAACTGGTATGATGGTGCTGGACACCCATATTTTTGAGTTTGAATTACCAAAAGAAACCAACGGTGAATACTATCTAACTGATGTGATTGCTGAGTATGCCAAGAAATACCCTATTGCAGTTGTAGAAGAAAATCTCTGGATACCAATTGGCTATCCAGAAGATATTGTCTGGGCAGAAAAAATTCTTGCCGCTCTACCGAAACCAACAGTAATGGGAGTGGTGTAAGCGGGTTGATAGAAGAAGGTTTTTATAGTATTGTTTGACCACTTTTCGCAGTGCTTGGCACTATTAATTGTATGTCGGCGTAGCTCAGTCGGTAGAGCATATCACTCATAAAGATAAGGTCACAGGTTCGATCCCTGTCGTCGACACAAAGAAAACTGCTGAAAAGTGTTTTTCGATTACAGGTGGCAAGAGCCACATTTCTATTGCCCTTTTCAGCGGAAATGTATATACTCTTGCCACTGCCTGCAGTATATTCTGCGGTCGTAGCTCAGCTGGTTAGAGCGCTTCCCTGTCACGGAAGAGGCCGTGGGTTCGAGTCCCATCGACCGCGCAGTTAGGTAAAATCAAAAGTCCAACTCATCAGAGTTGGACTTTTGATTTTAGAAAGCAACCTGCGTTGCTTTCGTGCCTAACTGCGAGACGGAGACATGTTTTCTCCTCCTTCTCAGAGGAGAAAACAGTCGAGTCGGGTGAGAAGTGATTTAACATCACTTCGCAAGACCTTGCCTGCTATCTTTGGAGCGAAGCGTAAAAGTAGCGACAAGGTGTACAGAATTCGTAGAATTAGCGAACAACTATATCTAGCAACTCGTGACCGTTAGAAAACCTTTCATATAAATACAGAACACTACTCTTAATTCCAGTTTATGTTATAGTTAGTAGGTAATAATACTGATAAATTTATGAATTTCAAAAGCAAATATATAGTAGTGGCTTTGATAGCAGGTGTGATATTAGTAGTCGGTTTGTTTATGGGTTGGTTTTCTGGAGATAAGGATACCGATACAATAGGAGAGGCCGGGCTTCGTGGAGTGGCTGGGGACCCTGTTGATGTAACGTTGGATTTTTATGAGCTTTGGCTTTCGGCCAAGAAATCAACCAGCACTAATCCTTTTGCTGAAGGATTGACACGTTCAATGACCTTGAGTCAAACCATGAGCAATAAATTGTCAGAACTGGAAGGAAAACTCGGTGAAGAAGATTTAGACCCAGTTCTTTGTCAGTTATCAACTCCGGACGGTTTGCGAGTTAGGCCAATCTTTAAGCAAGAAGAAGCTGTTCAGCTGTTGGTGCTAGCAACTAAAGAAACTAAAGAGCTATCAAGCACCCAAGCTTCTGTCACCCTATCTGCCCATGATGGACTTTGGGAAATTACTGATATTACTTGCAGTTCAGGAGAGAGCGCTCCTATACAGGGAGAGTTTAGTTTTGATAGGGAGGGCTATCTATTAACCAATATACCAGCACCATTAGACCCAAATTCGTGGTATTTTGTCTTTGAAGAATCTGGTACTCCTGGACATACTGTTGCCTTAATACTTAATAATGCCAGTACATGTATAGCAACTGATGCCACAGAAAGTGTTTGTAGTACAGACAAATTTACTCAGGCCATGAAAGCACACGTACAGGGCGGTATGACAGAGGCGGGAGTAGACGTTAAGAGAATTGAATTTCAAGAATATTCTAATTAAACAAGAATATAATACCTACACCAATTAATCTTGGGTTACCTATTATCTTACTTTGTTACGACGACCAAAACTTAGGTTTTGGTCGTCGTTTGTAATACGTCTCCTATTTTTGCGAATAGAGTGTGTTGGCCCACATCGCCATGAATGATTATAAAATTGAGCCAAGAGCCGGGATCGAGGGTCAAGTTTCTAAACTTACTAGCATTAGTTAAGAACTCCCTCCTTACAGGAGCTGTATACCTTGTCGCTATTTTGTTTCGGTATTCACCTCACAAACTAACTGGCAAGGTCTTGCAAAATGTGTCTACACACATTTCTCACCCAGTCTCATGTGTAGCAGAGCCACATCATTCCGACTGTTCGATCCTGTCGAAAGCAAAGAAGTTTGCTTTCTCTCTTGGCTCATATAAAAATAAACCCCGTCAGGAGTTTATTTTTATATGAGCCAAGAGCCGGGATCGAACCGGCGACCTGCGATTTACGATACCGCCGCTCTACCAACTGAGCTATCTTGGCCTTGGTGTCGCTATATTATCATGGTCAACAACCAGTCGCCATGACACCTAGTTAGATATTGGTCTTAAATTTTGTTTTCTGACAAAATTTTGGTAATATACAGGCACTCATTTTTTGAGTAAAAAATTTGTTGTTGACAATGTAAGCAAAGCTTTCGTTGTCTTCATTCGGACAAAATGTGTAGACACACATTTAACTTTTTTATAAATAAATTTAATTTAAGCAAGCTTAATTTAATTTTTTATAAAAAAGTTCAAAGCGGTGAACCCGCTTTGCTCCTCATTCGCCAATGTAAGCATAGCTTTCATTAGCTTCATTCGAAACAGATAAGTAAATAAATTTCCTTATCATTTCTCATTCGCCAATGTAGCTCAGATGGTAGAGCAACGCCATGGTAAGGCGTAGGTCCCCAGTTCAATTCTGGGCATTGGCTCCATAAAAAGACCCCCTAAGGGTCTTTTTTGCGGGAGCCAATGCAGAGAGTAAACTGCTTTACTCTCGTCCAGAATTGAAAGTCGGAACCATGTCGCTTTGCGACAGGTGAGACGGGGTCGAGAGTACTTACTAGAATAGGAGAGAAGCGAACTATTATAGTTAGTAACTCGTGACCATTTCTGGGCATTGGCTCATATAAAAATTTAACCCCCGCAGGGGTTTTATTTTTATATGAGCCAATGAAGAAAGCAACCTGCGTTGCTTTCGTCCAGAAAAGGTCATATCCATTTTTATATTCCCTAAAATTAGGTAAAAGTCGGAACAACGCTGGATTGCCGCGCTGTGGCTCGCAAAGAC
>MFMT01000009.1:12453-27776 GCA_001783565.1 Candidatus Kaiserbacteria bacterium RIFOXYD1_FULL_42_15
CCATTTCAGTTCCTTAAATAGTATATTTTTGGTTATACCACCATACATAAGTTTTGCCTGTTTCATTTTTGAAGGTACCTATGACATCCGATGTCCTAGGTATAGGAGGTAGTGCATGAGAGTATTCTGTTTATTCTTGACTTCTAATTGAAGTTATCCCAGCCCACTCCAGCTTTATCATTAAAATATCGCTATACTATAGTCATATGAAAAATAATAAATGGTATTTTACTGTTAGTTCAATTATCTTTACAGTGGTGGCAATTGCCCATCTAGGACGCATTCTACTAGTTCTGCCGGCAAGTGTGGCTGGTTATGACATTCCTTTATGGGTTAGCGGAATCGCGGTTTTACTGGCTGGCTACCTGGCCACCCGTGGTTTTATGGAGGCGCATAAGTTGGGCTAGGAGTTATATAAAAACTAAGCAAAAAGGGCGCGCCAGAAGCGCGCCCTTTGTCTGCTTTTTTGGTATACTCACATTGTTATGTCTGAATTGAATAAATTAAAAACAGATACGCAAAAGAGAATCGAAGAAATCGAAGCCGCTCAACTGCGGTCTGATTTTTGGAATGATTCAGGGAAGGCACAGCAGATGATTAAAGAGCTACAAGAATTGAAGGACATTGCTGATGGAAAAGGTAAGTATGACCGCAACTACGCCATTATGACAATTGTGGCCGGGGCGGGAGGGGACGACGCCGAGGATTTTGCGCGGATGCTACGAAACATGTATCAGAAATATGCTACCAACCGTGGCTGGGGTGTTTTGGAGCTCGACAGTAATCAAAATGATCAAGGTGGTTATCGCAATCTCACTTTGGAAATCCAAGGCAAGGGTGCTTATGGAATACTGCATCAAGAATCAGGTGTTCACCGTCTGGTGCGTATTTCACCATTTAATAGTAATGGCAAACGCCAAACCTCTTTTGTTTTAATTGAAGTGTCTCCCCAGATTGAGGATTTATCAGCCGTTGATCTAAATGATGACGACCTAGAAATTACCTTTACTCGTTCCGGCGGTGCTGGTGGACAAAATGTCAACAAGCGCGAGACAGCTGTGCGCATCACACATAAACCAACTGGTCTGTCCGTGCATGTCTCGAGCGAAAGATCACAGCAACAAAATCGCGAACGTGGTCTGGCACTTTTAGCAGGTAAATTATTTAGCTTTGAAGAAGCGCAACAAGCTCGTGAACTTCAGGGACTGAGTGTGGAGAAAACTGTCAAGATAGAATGGGGCAGTCAGATTCGCTCCTACGTTTTACACCCCTATCAGATGGTGAAGGATCACCGAACTGGTATTGAAATACACAACATTGACCCCATACTTGAAGGTAATATACAGGTCTTTCTAGACGCGAGCGCCAACTTAGCGTAAAATAATTAGATATTATGATTTACTTTGACAATGTTTCCAAACTCTATAATGGTGGACGTTCGGCAGCAATCGAAGAAATAACTTTTCAAATCGAACCTAAAGAATTCGTTTCCATTGTCGGCCACTCTGGTGCTGGTAAGTCAACAATTTTGAAGATGATTATTGCGGAGGATAAACCGACCAGCGGACAAATTTTTTTTGAGTCATTGGATGTAAACCGAATTCCACGTTCACGTCTGCCTCAGTACCGCCGAAAAATCGGCACCGTCTTTCAAGATTTCAAATTGTTACCTCATAAAACTGCGTACGAAAATATCGCTTTTGCCATGGAGGCTAATGGCCGGAGTGATGAAGAGATCGCTGAGAATGTACCACAGGTGCTAGCCCTGGTTGATTTAACTGACAAGGCCTGGAATTTTCCTGAAGAACTGTCTGGTGGTGAGAAACAAAGAGTGGCGATAGCGCGGGCCATTGTCAATCAGCCAGATATTATTATTGCTGATGAGCCAACCGGTAATCTTGACCCAATCGCGACCTATGAAGTCGTGCAAATTCTCCGCAAGATTAATGAACTTGGTACCACCGTAGTCATGACTACCCACAACAAAGGTGTTATTGATGAACTCGGCAGACGAGTGATCACTATGGATGAGGGACGTATCATTAAAGATGACTCTAGTGGTAAATATGTACTATAAAAATTAGGTTAATATGATAACAAGTTTTCGAAGAGTTTTAAGATCAGGGTTTGTCGGTTTTTGGCGCAGTGCCTATGTATCACTGGCCTCTATTTTTGTTATTACGATTGCCTTGTTTGTGATTGGTTCCACGATGATGATTGATCAGTTATTGGTTGTCTCTCTCCAACAACTACAAGCAAAAGTTGACATTAATGTGTATTTTGTGACCACGGCGGGACAAGACGACATTGATGCCTTAAAAACTTCCTTAGAAGCACTGCCTGATGTTGCCCAGGTTACTTATACTTCACGCGAACAGGCATTAGCTGAATATAGGGCCAAATATCAATCTGACACCGTGGCCATGCAAGCACTAGATGAATTAGAAGAAAACCCATTAGGGGCAACCATTGCCATTCAAGCTAAAGCGGTATCTCAATACGAGAACATTGCCAGTTTTCTGGATGAACAAAAAGCTCAAGAAGAACCACAAAATCCGATTATCAGTAGAATAAATTACGCTGACAAGAGAGATTCTATTAGCAAACTGCAGGCTATTATTGATGCGGTAGAGAGAGCCAGTTTTATTACACAAATTGTTCTTATTATAGCAGCCATTTTGATTACCTTTAACACAATTAGATTGGCTATTTATACAGCCAGAGAGGAAATTTCTATTATGCGGTTGGTTGGGGCCAGCAATATGTTTATTCGTGGGCCGTTTATGTTACAGGGAGTTATGTATGGTGTTATAGCCGGGGTGTTAGCCCTCTTAATACTTTACCCAATTTTGGTTTGGATGGGTCCAAAGACTGAGATTTTCTTTGGCTTAAATATTTTTGATTACTTTGTTTCTGATTTCTCCAATATCTTCATTACATTAGTAGGAATCGGGGTAGCACTCGGTTTGGTATCAAGCGTGCTTGCTGTCGCCCGCTATTTGCGTGTTTAATAATTTAATTTTTACTATGGCAAAAAAATCACCAGCAGCCACAACTAAAAAGAAAACTATCCTTACCAGAAAAGCCCCCACTGCCAAAGTAAAAAAATCTTCTCCAGTTAAGACTAAAAGCACCAAATATATTTTTGTAGTTGGTGGGGTGATGAGTGGGGTCGGTAAAGGAGTGGCCTCGTCATCAATTGCTAAGATTCTCCAAGGTAGGGGACTTAAGGTTACGGCCATTAAGATTGATCCTTATGTGAATGTCGATGCTGGCACTATGAACCCAACCGAGCACGGGGAGTGTTTTGTTCTAAAAGATGGTTTGGAGACAGACCAAGACATGGGCAATTACGAGCGCTTTTTAGATATTGATTTACTTGGCACAAACTACATGACCACTGGTAGTGTTTATCAAGCAGTGATAGCCAAAGAGCGTAACCTTGGTTATGGTGGAAGAAATGTGCAGGTAGTACCAGATATACCAGCCGAAGCTATTCGTCGCATCAAAAAAGCCGGAGCTGATGCATCTGCTGATGTTGTTTTGATTGAAGTAGGTGGCACTGTGGGGGAATACGAAAATATCCTTTTTATTGAGGCCATCCGCATGATGAAGACTGAGACCCCACATGATATTGGAGTGGTGATGGTTAGTTACCTACCAGTACCGGGGCATGTAGGAGAAATGAAAACAAAACCCACTCAACATGCAGTCAGAACGCTCGGTGCCTCAGGGGTTTTTGCTGATATTATTTTGGCGCGCGCGACAGTACCCCTTGATGCCAAGCGTAAAGAAAAGATTTCTAGATTTTGTAATGTATTGCCAGAAAATGTTATTTCCGCTCCTGATGTTTCTAGTATTTATGACATACCCTTAAATTTTGAAAAAGATAATTTATCAGACCGTCTCTGCTCTTTGCTTGAGCTATCTTGTACCAAAGAATCAAACTTAAAAGAATGGAAACAATTCGTTTCTAGGTCGAAACACCTCAAAGACACCGTTAGGATAGCCGTAGTAGGAAAATATTTTAATTCTGGGGACTTTGTTTTATCGGATGTTTATATTTCTGTCCTAGAGGCAATTAAATATTCATCATATAAGCTTGGTTTAAAGCCAGAAATCATTTACCTGTCTGCCAATGATTTTACTGATAAGAAAAATCTTAAAGAGCTCAAAAAATACGATGGCATTTTGTTGCCGGGTGGTTTTGGTAAAACGGGGGTGCAGGGTATGGTAAATGCCATTGGTTATGCTCGTCAAAATAAGATTCCTTATTTTGGACTTTGTTATGGCATGCAATTAGCCGTTTTGGAATTTGCTCAAAATGTACTCCATCTAAAAAACGCTAGTACTGAAGAAATAGACCCCACCGCTTCTGATTTAGTTATTGGTGTTATGGCTGATCAGAAAGTTAAAATTGCTACTGGTGATATGGGGGGAAGTATGCGTTTGGGACAATATTCCACCGTATTAAAAAAGGGATCAATTGCTCAGAAAGCTTATAAACAAGACACCATTTTGGAGCGTCATCGTCATCGTTACGAAGTTAATCCCAATTATGTGTCCGACCTAGAAAATGCCGGTATGCACTTTTCTGGTAAATCTCCCGATGGTAAATTGATGGAAATTATGGAGTTGTCAACAAATGTCCATCCATTCTTTTTGGGGGTGCAATTCCATCCTGAGTTACAAGCTAGACCACTTAGTCCACATCCACTGTTTACCGCCTTTATTAAGGCATCCTACGAGACAAGGAAATAATATTAGGAAATTACTTCATCGTCGTCTTTGCCTGCCTGTGCAGGCAGGCGAGCCACAGCGCGGCAATCTGAAGTTATATTAAGCTGGTGCACTATACGCAATATCTTAATCTATGTAGTATAATAAGTCTTGAACAAAAATAACCAACCCTAAAAACTAACAACTAGTAACTAACAAATATATGCATCAAGGAAACTGGACTTGTAGTGTCTGCGGAGGAGCGATTACTGAATTACCATTTGAACCCCGTAGTACTGATGGCTTAATGTGTCGCGATTGTCACAGTAAGCAGAAGGGGAATACATCTAAACCAAATAACCACAATGACCGCGGAGACAAACCAACCTTTTCTGGAGACTGGAAGTGTGCCGACTGTGGCGGGGCGATCACATCATTACCATTTCAACCCCGCGACACCAGCAATCTAAAGTGTGTTGATTGTTTCAAAAAGAGTCGGGGTTAGTCCAACTAAAGCATGAGGATAATTTTAGCCCACCTTAACGGGCTGAAATTTTTTCTAATATATGCTACATTATGCAGGCGTTAAATAGTGTCAATACTTTGGGATATCGTCTAATGGTAGGACAGAGGCCTTTGAAGCCTTTAATTGGGGTTCGAATCCCTGTATCCCAGCCAAGTTTCGGAATTCGTTTTTTCGCCAAAATTCGCTCCGAAAAAACGAAGAAACGGGTGATGGGCCGTTATTTTAATAAAAATAGTGGCCTAATTCGTTCATTACACCATCTTAATGTAACTGTTGGGTAAATGGGAACAGGGACATTAAAACTCTAAAACCTGTAATGTAATTTATTGTTGCCATAACCCGGCTCGGGTTACAAAACAAGCTACGGTTGTATTAAGGTAGGAAATTTATCCACCACCATATTTTTTGACGTGAGCGGTTTATGGTGGTATATTTGCTGGGTTCTGTTCTTGTTTGGGGAACAGTTTCTGGTTTTGCCAGTTTTTTGTATTGATTGTTGTGGACGTGGATTGCTTCATTGCGATTCGCAAAGACTACGGAGGCGGTGACGTGACAACGTGGATTGCTTCCTATACAGGAACTGTCCACTCATTGGCTACTTTATTTCATTTCATTCATAAACTGGCTCAATGAGTCTTGCGAAATGTCTCCCAGACATTCCTCACCTATACAGGAACTGTTCAGGTTGTCGCTATTCTTCCTAACGTCAGAATAGCTGGCAGCCTCTTGCGAAGCTCCAAGTGTTCGCTTCTCACGTGCGCTCGCAAGACGGTGACGACGAAGACGTGCAGTGGTATAACGGATGGAGGAATAATGATAATCAACCGACTTTAAATAAAAACCAATCAGCTATTATTAAATTAAGGAGTTTTTTCGCCGTTTTGATTCAATTACTGAATAAGAGTGTCTATGTTAAACCTTTATTTAAAAATATTTCGTACCAAAAATAATCTGGTCACGGTCAATCCGGCAGATTGTGAGGGGGCGGATTTAGTTGCTGTGGGTGAGCAGATACAAAATTCGGTTAAGCGACTTTTTGGTGGCTCGCTGGCCATCAGACAGGTGGATGGCGGCTCGGACAATGCTTGTGAACAGGAGTTGGTGGCTCTTTCTAACAGTTTCTACGATGTCGAACGTTTTGGAATACATTTTGTGGCTTCGCCACGACATGCCGATATGCTCCTTGTTACCGGTCCGATAACGCGGAATATGGCGGAGGCGGTAAAATCTGCCTACGAAGCCACGCCTGATCCTAAAATTGTCGTGGCAGTGGGGGACGATGCGATTTCTGGTGGCATCTTTCGTGATTCTTATGCGGTAGTTGGTGGCGTGGACGCTGTTATTCCAGTCCAATATCATATCCCCGGCGATCCGCCTTCACCTCAGAAAATTCTTTGTGCTCTTTTATCTATTTTACAAACGGTAGAAAATAAATCATTAAAATAATTAAAAACGCGTATGCTAGCTCTCATTTCGTCACCGGCTGTCTTCTCCTTGATAATGATTATTTTTGTCGTTGGCGCAATCGGGTCACTATTTTTTCATCAAAGTGATAGGTGGGCGAATGGCTGGAGTAGTGTTTTTGCCCTCCTCGGTACGTTTTTAGGTATTATTTTTTCTCTGTCTACCTTCATGCAAGGAAAAGAATTATTTTTTTCTTTTAGTCAGACCTCGTTTACCTTCCTGCAGTTCTCTTTGCATATTGATATGCTGGCTGTCTTTTTCTTGTTTGCCATTTCGCTGATTGGTTTTTTCTGTTCTCTCTATGGTTTTGGTTATGTCAAACATTATTATGGTAAATATGATATTGGAGCCCTAGGATTTCTCTATAATATCCTTTTAGGAAGTTTGTTTCTCGTGGTCACTGCCTCCAATGCACTTTTCTTTTTAATTGCCTGGGAAATGATGTCACTGGCATCATATTTCCTCGTGGTTTACGATCGTCATGATGAGAATAATGTCAAAGCTGGTTCATTGTATCTCGTTATGACCTATGTGGGGACAGCGTTTATTATTACCTTCTTCCTCTTGGCCTACAAATATACCGGTTCCTTTCAGTTTGATGTCATTAAGTTACAAAGTGACCTCATACCAGTGATGGTTCAGAACCTGATGTTCCTTTGCGCCATGATTGGCTTTGGGACGAAGGCCGGTATCATCCCGTTTCATATCTGGCTGCCGGCCGCTCATCCAGCGGCACCATCACATGTTTCAGCCATGATGTCGGGCGTGATGATCAAAACTGGTATCTATATGATGATTCGTCTTTTTCTCGATGTACTAGCGCCGGTACCACTCTGGTGGGGGGAAACCATTTTGATAGTGGGTATGGTTTCATCTCTCCTTGGTGTGCTTTATGCCTTGACCGAACATGATATCAAACGCTTGCTCGCTTATCATAGTATTGAAAACATTGGCATTATTTTGCTCGGTGTTGGTAGTGCTGTCACGTTTTATGCACTCGATATGAAATCATTGGCTTTGCTCGGACTGATGGCTGGATTATTTCATACCATCAATCACGCCATTTTTAAATCCCTCCTCTTTCTTGGAGCCGGTTCAATTATTGATCAAGTGCACACGAAGAATATGGAAGAATACGGTGGACTAATCCGCTATATGCCCCAAACCGCCCTTTTCTTTCTCATCGGTTCAATGGCCATTTCTGCCCTGCCGCCGTTTAATGGATTTTTTAGCGAATGGTTGACTTTTCAATCCTTATTCCAGGGTATTGCTGCCCTGTCTTTTTCACTCCAATGGATATTTATGTTGGCCGCCGGCTCGCTCGCCTTTACTGGTGGTCTGGCCCTTACTTGTTTCGTCAAGGCCTTTGCCGGTATCTTTCTCGCCCGACCACGGAGTGTTGAAGTAACGCACGCCAAAGAGTCTGTCTTGTCCATGCGAATAGCGATGGGAGGCCTGGCCTTCCTCGCGGTTCTGTTTGGTCTTTTTGCTGGTTCCGTGACCAAAATGATCAGCACCATCGGGCAAAACTTAGCCCTTTTTGAAAAGGTGGAGCCATTTGTTTCGGTATCATCGACTCAGACTTTAGAGTTGACGGGCGGTTTTGCTTTGGTATCGGCGCCGGCCCTGTTTCTATTTTTTGGGGTTATTGGTTTGATGATTTTTTTCTTAGTACGATTTACGGTCAATCGTAAACAGAGAATAACTTTAGGAAATACCTGGGATTGTGGCACGCCACTTAATGCTCGGATGGAGATAACCACGACCGGTTTTGCTCGGTCTATTATCTTAGTTTTTAAGAATGTGCTGAAGCCAAGTATTCAACAAGCGGTTGAATATCACGATGCGACCAGTCGTTATATGCCAAAATCTCACTCGGTAACAATGGGGGTGGGTGATATTTACCTCAAATATTTTTATCTGCCCCTACAAAAGTTCATCCATGAATCGTCCCTCCGCTCGCGGATAATTCAGGGAGGGAATATTAATGTGTATATTTCGTATATTTTTGTGGCGCTGATTATTACTTTATTTGTAGTGCTTTAAACTTATGACATTCTCGCTTTTTTTATTGCAAGGTTTATTGGTTCCAGTGCTCTCGCCTCTGTGTGTCGGAGTGATTAAAAAAATCAAGGCATGGTTACAAAACCGACAAGGGGCTAGCATCATCCAGCCCTATCGAGATTTGTGGAAATTATTTCACAAAGATGAACGGATCAGTAAAGATGCTTCCTGGATTTTTCTCTTCGCCCCCTTGGTAGTTTTTTCAGTAAAAGTGTTTGTCGGTTGGAATATCCCACTTTTTTCGCTTGATTCTGGATTTTTTGCTACTAGTGATGCCTTGGTTATTGTCTATGCTCTGGCTCTTGGAACTTTTTTCCTGGCTTTGGCCGGTCTTGACGTTGGATCAGCTTTCGGCGGATTTGGTTCAAGTCGAGAAATGACGCTGTCGGCTTTGGCTGAAGGGGGATTTATTTTTTCATTACTGACAGTGGCCTTGCTAGCCGGAACAACCAATCTATTCGGTATTGCCTCCCATTCATTGTTTGATAGTGGCCTGCATTTTGTTCCGGTCATACTGGCCTTCTTGGGATTTTTCATTATTCTCTTGGCAGAGACAGCGCGTTTCCCGTTTGATAATCCTGCCACTCACCTTGAGCTCACCATGATTCATGAGGCGATGATTCTCGAGTATTCTGGTAAGCGTCTGGCTTTGATGGAATGGGCCTCGGCCAATAAATTGGTGTTGTTTTTTGCCTTAGGTGCTAATATTTTCTTTCCCATTGGTCTGGCTTCTGGTACTGACATCAGTACCATTCTCATTGGTGTCGGGGCTTTACTTTTGAAACTACTGGCGTTTTGTTTAGTAATCGCTTTGCTAGAATCTAGCATGGCCAAGTTTCGGTTCTTTCGTTTGCCGGACTTATTGGTGGCCTCTTTTATTCTTAATGCCGTGGCCATCGGCCTCATCAATTCCTTATGACTAGTTTAATTTTTCTGCAATTTTTGGTGGATGTAATGTTTCTGACCTTGGTTTTGTTACACCTCACAAAAAAGAATTTTATTGCTGTGATTGCTTTTGGTGTTCAATCCCTAATGTTGGCCATGTTGTTTTTTGTGTCTTTTCTGGAAACTGGAAATAGATATATTCTACTAATGGTTTTCTTTACCTTTGCTATCAAGGTGGTACTGGCGCCCCTGTTTTTTATTCGCTTGATACGAAAATACCAGCTTTACTTCTCAGTCAATACCTATTTAAGTATGCCGGCCACCCTCGGTATCATCGCGGGTCTGACATTTATGGCTCATTCGGCGCGGTTTGTTCCTTTGACCCAGATTGTGCCCGAACATCAGATGCTCCTGTCGTTGGCTCTGTCTTTAATCTTTATTGCCCTCTTTCTCATTATTAATCGTAAAGAAGCCATTTCCCAAATCTTGAGTGTCTTGGCGCTCGAAAACAGTATCGTGGTCTTTATTATTTTTGCTGGTTTGGAACAATCTCCCAATTTGCAAATTGGTATATTATTTAATATTTTTGTGTGGATTGTGATAGCGACGGTCTTCGTCTCAATGATTTATAAACATTTCTGGTCACACGATGTAACAGTGATGAAAAATTTAACCGATTAATCTATGTATCTCACGCTTCTTCTCGCCACGCTTGTTATCACCATCGTTCTTCTGGTCTTGGTCAAGAACCGACTGGTTATAGAAACCCTGGCAGTTTTTTCTGGGGCGGTGATGCTGGTATATTCTTTTCTCATTGCACTTACGGTTGCAGAAGTTGGTGTCTATAGTTTTTCCTTTTTCCTCTCGGTCGATGCTCTTGGGGCGATTATCATTCTCATCATCGGCACTATGGGATTTGCTACCGCCATTTATTCGGTCTCTTATTTCAATCAAGAAACTAAAAAAGGCATTGTCGGTCGTACTCGGGTGAAACAGTATTTTGTGTTGCTCTACGTTTTTCTCACCGCTATGTATCTGGCTACTACCGCCAGTAGCCCAATCTTTGCCTGGATTTCCATTGAAGCGACGACCCTCTCAACGGCCTTTCTTATCAGTTTTTATAACAAACCTTCTGCCATTGAAGGAGCTTGGAAATATCTCATTATCAACTCGGTTGGTCTACTGCTCGGATTTTTCGGCACGATGCTTTATTTCACTGCCGTACCATCGACCCTAAACGGTGGCTTTATCGGCTGGGATGATCTGCTCCAAAATGCTAATCAGCTTGATCCGCTGATGGCAAAAATTGCTTTTATTTTTGTTTTGATTGGCTATGGAACTAAGGTAGGACTGGCTCCTATGCACACCTGGAAGCCGGACGCCTATAGCAAGGCTCCAGCTCCACTCGGGGCACTGCTGGCTGGGGCACTACTCCCGGTGGCATTTTTTGTCATCCTTAAATTCGAGAGGGTTACCGATGCGGTGGTCGGACCGGAGTTCTCGCACCAATTATTTTTGGTGTTTGGTATTCTTTCCATCATCGTAGCTGCACTAATTATGTTCAATGCCAAAAACTATAAGCGTCTGTTGGCTTATTCAAGTATCGAAAATGCTGGTATCATTGCTCTTGGTTTTAGTTTTGGCGGACTGGGCGTGCTTGGGGCAGTGCTCCATATGATTTATCATTCCGGGGTTAAGGCGGTTATGTTCTTTTCGGCCGGTAATATGCTTCTCACCTATGGCTCGGACAAAATAGACAAAATAAAAAATGCGCTACGAGTTATTCCAGTAACGAGCGTACTGTTCATCCTCGGTTTTCTCATTGTGACTGGGACACCACCGTTTGGTATATTTTTTAGCAAGGTGTATATTCTGTCGGCTGGTATAGCGAGTCATCCTTATGTTACTTTTTTGGCCATTTTCTTTATGACGCTGGTGTTTATCGGTTTTCTCAAACATGTCACCGCGATGTTTCTTTCCGATAGCGAAGAAAGTGATTTAGTTCACGGTGAGAAGAATATTTGGCTGGTTATTCCGCCGATTTTCTTTGTTATTCTGATTGTGGGACTGAGTTTCACCATTCCTCCTTTTCTTCAGACCTTGATTGATGCGGTAGTGGTTAATTATTAACTTTATATTTATGACTTATTCATTTTCAAAAAATAGCAAAATAACCGAGAGCGGTGCTGTGACCATGGCCGAAGTACCGCTGACTGATATTATTCAGTCAGCGATTGATTTGGTGGAAAAAGATCAGTTGGTATTTAAGTTAATGACAGCCACTGATGAACGGGCAACCAAAAATGGCTTCAAACTCTGGTACATTTTTGGCGACGCCAGTAAACATTCGTTTGTTGTTTTATCGACTATTTTGCTTGATACCACGAAGTTCCCTGCGCTCTCTCCTTTTGTCCATGCGGCTTGGAATTACGAACGACGTCTGCATACTTTCTTTGGATTGATTCCAGTTGGTCATTCGGATTTGCGACCACTAATTTTGCATGAAAATTGGCCAGAAGATATATTTCCGCTTCGTCAAGATTTTGACTACCAGACAAAACCTGAACGAGTGAAGAACACCTATACTTTTCATAAAGTAACTGGTGAGGGTATTTATGAAATTCCAGTTGGTCCGATTCATGCTGGCATTATCGAGCCCGGGCACTTTCGCTTTAGTATGGCGGGGGAGAGCATTGTTCGGCTCGAAGCCCGTCTAGGGTTTACGCACAAGGGTAGTGAAAAATTATTTGAAGTATTACCGCTTGATGAGCAAGTACATCTCTCTGAAAAAATCTCAGGCGATAGCTCTTTCTCCCATTCATTGGCTTTCTGCCAGGCGCTAGAACAGTTCGGTGAAGTGGTGGTGCCAGCCCGGGCTCTGTCCCTGCGGGTGGTTTATGCGGAATTGGAACGACTAGCTAATCATTTCGGTGATATTGGCGGAATAATGATGGATACCGGATTCAACTTCGGTGGGGCACAAGGGGCGAGGTTGCGTGAGATGGTGCTTCGCCTTAATGAGCAATTGACTGGCAGTCGTTTTTTGCGTGGGGTCAATACTATCGGTGGCGTGACTCAGGATTTGATGCCAGAACAATTAAGTCAACTTCGAAGAGAAATAGCTTCGCTTGAAAAAGATTTTGTTGAAATTATTGATGTGGCGAAGAACAGCACTTCACTGATTAATCGAATGAAAGGGACTGGTGTCTTGACCAATGATGTAGCCGTGAATATGGGGATACTCGGTGTGGCCGGGAGGGCCAGTGGTATTGCACAAGATACCCGCCAAGACTATCCGTACGCTGGTTATGAGGCGGTTTCTCTTGGTGAAGTACCAGTTGAATCAGCTGGCGATGTGCAGGCTCGGTTCCAGATTAGAGTCCAAGAAGTACTAGTCTCGCTTCACTGCATTACCGCTGTGGTCCAAACTCTGCCAGCCGGTAAAAGTAGGGCTGACGCCACTGAACCAGTGGTTTTGAAGAAGAATGCCTTGGCCCTTAGTGCAGTCGAGGGTTGGCGCGGAGAGATTTTATACTTTGTCACCACTGATGATAAAGGACGGGTGAATCGGGTGTTTCCGCGAGATCCGTCGTTTGTAAATTGGAGTGCTTTGCCGAGCGCTGGTTTTGATAATGTGATACCGGATTTTCCCCTCATTAATAAAAGTTTTAGTCTTTCGTATTCTGGTAATGATTTGTAGTTTGATTGTAATTTCTGTTTGGACATAAACCCTATGGAACTCCTCATCATTATCGCTACTCTCATCACCACCGTCTTGGCTATTTTGGTGACTAAGCGAAGACGGCTGATAGAGATATTTACTATCATTTCTGGGCTGATTGTTTTGGTCTGCTCTTTTTTGATTGCTCTTTCGGTCGCTCATACTGGAGTTTACACTTCCACCATCTTTTTTTCAGTGGATGCGCTCGGAGCCATCTTCGTCCTTATCATCGGGTGCATTGGCCTCACAACTTCTATTTATTCGGTGGCCTACCTCGATCAAGAAACCAAAAAAGGGATTGTCGGCTTTACTCGCGTCAAGCAATATTTTATATTGTTGAATGTTTTCCTGGTGGCGATGTATTTAGCCATTACCGCCAGTAGTCCCATCTTTGCCTGGATTGCGATTGAAGCAACGACCCTCTCAACGGCCTTTCTTATCAGTTTTTATAACAAACCTTCTGCCATTGAAGGAGCTTGGAAATATCTCATTATCAACTCGGTCGGTCTCTTGCTCGGATTTTTCGGCACGATGCTCTACTTCACGTCAGTCCCATCGACCATTAATGGGGGCTTTATCGGGTGGCAAGATTTACTTAATAACACTGCTCACCTTGATCCGCTCGTGGCTAAGATGGCTTTCGTTTTTGTTTTGATTGGCTATGGGACAAAGGTGGGATTGTCACCGATGCACACTTGGCTGCCCGATGCCCACAGCAAAGCGCCAGCCCCCATCAGCGCTCTCTTATCTGGGGTACTCCTTAATGTGGCCTTGATTATCATTCTTCGATTCAAAGTTGTGACTGACCAGGTGGTTGATCCGGCATTTTCGCAACATATTCTGATTGGTTTTGGTTTACTTTCAATTTTTATTGCGGCCCTAATCATTATTACCCAAAAGAATTATAAACGTCTCATTGCCTATTCCAGTATTGAAAATATGGGAGTAATAGTGCTGGGTTTTGGTTTTGGAGGTATAGCTATCTTGGCGGCTATTCTTCATATGATTTATAACGCCTTTGCTAAATCAGCCCTTTTCCTTACCGCGGGAACAATTTTTCTCAAATATAGTTCCACCAAGATTGTTAATGTGGTGGGAGTACTGGAGGCCTTGCCAGTCACGGGCCTACTTTTCTTTGCCGGATTTTTGGCTATTTCTGGCATACCGCCCTTTGGGATTTTTTTCACAAAATTTTTGATCTTCTCGGCCGGTATGACTGAGCATCCTTTGGTGGTTGTCACTGCCCTAATTCTGATTACGATTCTTTTCGTGGGATTTTTGGCACATATTTCCGCCATGGCTTTTGGCAAGAAGCCAGCCGATATCAAAGCGGGTGAAATAAATATCTGGCTCGTCATTCCGCCATTACTCCTCATCACGATTGTTATCGGTTTGAGTTTTTATCTACCCCCTTTCTTGCGAACCCTGATTGAGACCGCTGTTTTGCACTATTCCTAAGAGGGGGCTGAGAAATGGTGGTCGATTACTCATTCTCCTTAAATAGTAGAAGAGTAGGAAATACAGAAAATAAAATTAATAAACCCCCATCTGTCGAAACAGACGGGGGCCGGCCGAAGCCGAAACCCTTTCAACTTGGTGTGCCTCGAGTTAGGGACACACTGCCACCACTGTTACATTCATTGAGCATACTGTGGACACTTTGCTCAACATAGCTACTTAATGTCGGAGCTAGCGACATTCATCCGACAACGATTCGGTGTTTAATTGGTACCGACTCCATTTGAACTGAATTTTATCGAGACGTGTCAGAGAGCAAGGTGTTCCGTCTTGCCTCCTCTAGGCCACCCCATTAGGGCTCCGTCAGGATTGGCTGTTTCGGCAGCGTTACGCTAAATTCCAAAACCTATTAGGACACTCAGTTATCAGTTAAACTGAGATCATGAAAGGCGACTTAACCAAAAGCGAACGATTTGAAATAAAGAT
>MFMT01000010.1 GCA_001783565.1 Candidatus Kaiserbacteria bacterium RIFOXYD1_FULL_42_15
AACCATCGTCTCACACCCCCGACCGAACCACCAGCGAATCCCGCCACTGGTTACGGTCGGGGTTTTGCTTTTTTATTTTATTACAATTTAAAAACGTGGATTGCCGCGTCAGTTTCGTATCCACTACACTTCCTAGCAAAGACGGACGGAACATAAAGGCCGGCCCCGTAGGGGCCGGCCTTTATGTTTGTATCTACTCTACCCTGCCATCTTCAGAGGGTTTCAAAACGTGCGGAGCTACTAGGCGCACAAGTAAGTAATTGCGAGCCGTACTGATTGTACGGTGAGCGATTACTTACGCAGTGCAACAACGTAGATGCGTGTGTTTTGAAAGCCAAAAATAGAATTACTATTTGTCGATGATGGTGGCGCCACCTTTAATGGCCTGTATCATATCATATTTACGACTTCCTTTGAAACCGGAACCAGCGGGAATAAGCTTTCCGATAATGACGTTCTCCATCAGCCCGGCAAGATTATCGTGACTTCCCTTTACAGCGGCATTAATCAAAACACGGGTGGTGTTCTGGAATGATGCGGCTGAGAGGAAGCTCTTGCGAGATAGTGATGTCTCAGTGATACCGAGAATCAAGCGGTCTGCTTTAGCTGGTTCTTTTCCCTCAGCTTTGAGCTTGGTATTTGTTTCAATAAAAATCCATTCCTCCACCACGTCACCGTTAGTAAAGTGACTGTCGCCAGTACTGTTAACCTTTACTCGAGACATCATCTGCTTGACGATAAGCTCAATGTGCTTGCGAGCAATGGTCACACCCTGAAGTTCGTAAATCTTGTTTACTTCAGAAATGATGTATTCCTGGGCTACTTCTTGACCACCGAACTTGAATAGTTCTGGTAGTAAAGCTGAACCATCAGTCAGCAACTGGCCAGACTGAACAGTTTGTCCTTTGGCTACAGTTACCACACGGCGGTAGTGAACTGGGTATTCAATATTATCCTTTTTCTTTGGCGCACCCTTGGCATTCATGTCGGGAGACACGACGATAATCTTTTCGCGACCCTCAGTTCTAATGTCAGTCACAAGTCCTTCACATTTAGATACTATGGCCGGTACTTTTGGTTGCCGTTTTTCAAAGACTTCTTCTACTCGAGGAAGACCAGAAGTTACGTCTCCACCAGCCGAGGCGGTTCCGCCGGCGTGCTTGGTGTTCATGGTGAGCTGGGTACCTGGCTCGCCAATCGCTTGAGCGGCCACTGTTCCAACCGCTTCCCCAATATCTATCAACTTGTTGGTGGTTAGGTCAATACCATAACACTTCTGACAAACACCGCGTAGAGTCTTACAGGTCATCGGTGAACGAACTTCAACCCCAGCACAAGTAGATCCTTCTACTGCCACTGCTTCCCGTCTAGACAAAAGATGTCCCTTAGGGAAGATAACATTACCCTTACTATCAACCGCGTCCGCCGAGAGGATACGTCCCTTAATAGCTTTACTAAAGGCAATTTCAATTCCCGAAGCACTAACTCTACCAATCTTGGTTCCCTCTTTTGTCTTACAATCTTCTTCAGTCACAATGGCATCTTGAGCCACCACGAACAAACGGCGAGTCAGATATCCGGCCTTAGCAGTCTGCAAGGCGGTGTCGGCCAGACCTTTACGAGAACCATGGGTGGTAATGAAATACTCAATCGGGGTCATACCTTCCTTCATGGAAGAAAGAATTGGAAATTCCAGTGTCTCACCCCGGGTGTTGATAATCAGTCCTTTCATACCGGCCATCTGAGCAATTTGTCCCAGTGATCCTCGGGCGCCAGACTTCCACATTTCGTAAGCCGAACCTTGTTCATCGAGTGTCAGAGGAAGAACTTTTTCAATTTCTGTTTTGGCACGGTGCCAAATACTAACAATCATCCGACGACGCTCATCCCGAGAAATAAGCCCTTCATCGTAAAACGCGAATACTTTTCGTTCCTCTTCTCGAGAATTTTCTAGAATGGCAACTTTTTGGACAGGTACCTTTACCTCATCAATCCCCCAAGTTGTTCCTGATACAGTAGCATAGCGGAAACCAAGTTTTTTTAGTCTGTCAACGATAGCTGGCACTGCTTCTGGTCCTCGATCATCAATGATATCAATGATGACGTCAAAGAGCATACGTTGGACGATAACATCATTAATGTATAGATGGTCTGACGGTAGAACACTGTTGAATAGAAGTCTGCCGACACTGGTTTCAAATATCTTTCCACCAAATTGCTTATATTTCTCAGTTTCAGTCGCTAGCACCTTTACCTTAGCTCTAAAATCAACAATACCATAATCAAAAGCATTGATGGCATCATTTGGTGAGGCAAAATATTTTCCTTCTCCATGAGCCCCCTCAATGATTTTGGTCATCCAATAGGCACCCAGGGCCATGTCAAGTAACTTTTCAGACACAACCGGTTCTGATGAACCTGGCTTCAAAATGTTTTTGTTGGCGGAAATAATTTCCCTGGCTTCAAGTTGTGCTTCCTCTCCCAGAGGAACGTGCACAGCCATTTGGTCACCGTCAAAGTCCGCGTTGAAAGCGCGACAAACTAGCGGGTGCACCTGAATGGCATTACCTTCAATCAAAACCGGTCTGAAGGCCTGAATGCCCTGGCGGTGTAGAGTCGGAGCCCGGTTGAGAAGAACGTGTTTGTTCTTAATAATATTTTCTAGTATCGCCCAAACTTCTGGCACCCCATCTTCAATCAAGCGCCCGGCACCACGAATATTATAGGCAAGTTCCTGTTTGAGGAGTTCAGCAATCACAAACGGGCGGAAAAGCTCCAATGCCATGTGTTTTGGCAAACCACACTGATCAAGAGTTAGCTCTGGTCCAATCACAATTACTGAGCGCCCCGAATAATCCACTCGTTTACCGAGAAGGTTTTGACGGAAGTAACCCTGTTTACTCTTAAGGTAATCTGATAATGACTTTAGTGGTCGGCGCTGAGCTTGACCCATGGCTGAGTAGGCCGCGTTGCCATGACGAATGGAATTATCAATCAAAGCATCAACAGCTTCTTGAAGGATACGCTTCTCATTTCGCAAGATAACATCAGGCGCCATAATATCAATCAGTTTCTTAAGACGGTTGTTACGGTTAATTACCCGACGATAAAGGTCATTTAAGTCAGAAGAGGCATGTCGGCCACCTTCAAGAGCCACCATCGGACGGATAGCAGGCGGAATGACAGGAATACGGGTTAGAAACATCCATTCTGGTTTAACCCCGGCATGAATCATCCCTCGTACCAGTGAAAGACGTTTGTCGAGTTTGGCTCGTTCCATCGCTCCAGCTGTCTCCCGCTCGGTCTCAAGACGAGCCAATAATTTCTTCATGTCAATATTTTTGAATAATTCAAAAATTGACTCGGCACCAATCTTGGCCTCAAAGAGGGTGCTATATTTAATTGAAAACTTGTGAAAATTGGTTTCATCAAGAACAATCCCTTGTTGAATTTTCTCAATTTCTTTTTTCATGTCATCGGCTCGTACCTTAAGAGCTTCACGAGCATCCTCGTTTTGCAGATCCTTGAGTTTAGTTTTGAATTCAGTCTCCAATTCCTTGAGGAGACGTCCACGTTCTTCTTCACTCACTTTGGTAATGATATATCCAGCAAAGTAAATAACCTTTTCAATTGAGCTCGCCGTTATGCCTAGAATCAAAGCAATGCGACTGGGCACACCGCGTAAGAACCAAATGTGAGAAACCGGTACACAAAGATCAATGTGTCCCATGCGTTCACGTCTGACAATGGCACGAGTTATTTCTACTCCACATTTTTCGCAAACTATTCCTTTATAACGAATGCCACGATATTTCTTGCAGGAACATTCGTAATCCTCTACTGGACCAAAAATTCTCTCATCAAATAGACCGTGTTTTTCTGGCCGCTGAGTACGATAATTTATAGTTTCTGGTTTTGTAACCTCGCCGTATGACCATTCCAAAATAGTTTCCGGTGATGCCAGCTTCAAGCTCACTTCAGTAAACTGTTGTGGCATTAGAGCTGGTTTTTTTGGTGAAAATGTTGACATATACCTAGAAATTATTTAGTAGTTTCATAAAGCGAGTCATCGGTGCGTTCCCGTGGACGACGTGGCATCTCATCACGAGTAAGTTTGACATCAAGGGCCAGTCCACGAAGTTGATTTACTAAAACGTTAAAGGCAGCCGGGGTGTGAGGGTGACCAATTTTCTCACCACGCACAATGGAATCAAAAGCGGCACTTCGTCCCACAATATCGTCAGACTTAATAGTAAGCATTTCACGTAAGGTGTAGGCAGCTCCGTATCCGAGGAGAGCCCAAACTTCCATTTCTCCGAAACGCTGACCACCGATTTGCGCCTTACCACCAAGGGGTTGTTGAGTAATCAAGGAGTACGGCCCAATCGAACGCATGTGAATTTTGTCTTCCACCATATGGTGAAGTTTCAAAATATACATGAATCCAACAGCGGTTCGTTGTGCAAATTTATCTCCGGTCTGTCCATCGCGTAATTGAATTTTTCCATCCTCAGGAAGACCGGCAGCCACCAACTCGGCTTTAACATGTTTTTCACTGGCCCCAGCAAATGGTGGCACCACAGCTTGATAACCAAGCATACCAGCAGCCATTCCGAGATGGAGTTCAAGAATCTGACCAAGGTTCATACGAGAAGGTACCCCAAGTGGAGTAAGAATAATATCAATTGGTCGGCCGTCTTCAGTATACGGCATATCCTCTTCTGGTAAAATACGAGAAATAACTCCCTTATTGCCATGCCGTCCAGCCAGTTTATCACCCACCGAAACATTACGTACTTGAGCCACTGTAACGTGAATTCGCTTGATGACGCCACTTTCAAGCTGATCACCATTTTCACGCGAGAAAATCTTAACCCCAATCACCCGACCGCGCTTTCCAGCCTCCAGGCGAAGTGAAGTATCCTTCACATCTTTGGCTTTCTCACCAAAAATAGAACGAAGTAAGCGTTCTTCTGGTGTAAGTTGAGTCTCACCTTTTGGTGTAACCTTACCAACCAAGATATCACCAGTGCGAACCTCAGCGCCGATACGGATAATGCCGTCCTCGTCTAGATTACGAAGCTTTTGTTCGCTGACATTTGGAATATCGGCGGAAGTAATTTCTGGTCCCAGCTTGGTGTCTCGAACGGATACATCAAGCTCATCAAGGTGAATACTGGCAAACTTACTTTTCTTTACGAGGCGTTCAGAAATAACAATCGCATCTTCGTAGTTGGCACCATTCCAACTCATAAAAGCCACCAGAGCATTTTGACCAACTGCCAATTGACCCTGATCGGTAGAGGTGGTATCAGCCAGTAAATCACCACGCTTAACTTTGTCGCCCACCGTCACGGCTGGACGATGATAGAAAGCGGAAAAATCATTGGTGCGCTTGAGAGTGGTTAATGGATATTCTTTTTTCTTTCCCTCCTTATTTTTTACTACTATATGTCGGGCATCTGATTCCACTACTTCACCTTGCTCTAGTGCATAAAGAACCCGTCCAGTATCGCGAGCGGCTACTTTTTCAACACCAGTAGCCACAATCGGCGCCTCAGTAATAAGACAGGGGGTCGCCTGTTTCTGCATGTTTGAACCCATCAGAGTACGGTTGGCATCATCATGATTCAAAAAGGGAATCATTGAGGTGGCGATGGAAAAAGCTTGATTGGTGGCAATGTCCATGTATTCAATATCCTTTCGCGGAACAGTCCGGGGATCACCCTTTTTACGAGCCTCTACCAGTTCATTCTTTATTTTTCCGTTACTGTCTAATTCTATGGCCGCATGAGCGATGGTGAATTTTTCCTCCTCGTGTGCATTCATATATGTCACCTCACCAGTTACCACTCCTTTTTCCACTTTAACGTAGGGGGTTTCAATAATACCAAAGCGATTCACCCGAGCATACATAGCCAGGCGGAGAATCAAGCCGATGTTTGGTCCCTCTGGAGTATGAATCGGACAAAGACGACCATAATGACTGGTGTGCACATCACGCACCTCAAAACCGGCTCGTTCACGGGTTAATCCACCCGGCCCAAGCGCCGAAAGCGTACGCAAGTGCTCGATTTCAGCAAGGTTGTTTTGTTGTTGGGAAAATTGTGAAAGTTGGTTGGTGGAGAAAAATTCCTTAATGGCAGCCTGGACTGGTCGAGGGTTAAGGATTTGCATTGGCAAACTAGTCTCGGCCTCTATAGTTGACATCCGGTCCTGAATATTTCGCTTCATTCGGGTCATACCGACACGAACGCGTTGCTGAAGCATTTCACCAAAATAACGCACACGCCTAAAACCCAGGTGGTCAATATCATCAGGTAGTGCCTGTGGGTCATGATTCATCGCGACGATGTTTGTCAAAATCAAACGAATATCCTCAACCGAAACAGTCCGCTCATCAGTCGCTTTCTTATCTATAGGGCGACCATATCTTTGATTAAAATGGTGACGGCCAATTTCCGAAAGATCGTAGCGTTCTGGAGAAAACAGTGAACGAACAAATTCGCGGGCACTATCTACGGTAGCTAAATCACCATCGCGCAAGCGTTTGTAGATTTCAATAAAGGATTCTTCTGTGGTCTTGGCAGTGTCCTTAGCAATGGTGGCCTTCATGTATTCCTCACCCCGGTCCACGCTTTTCATCATTTCAATCATTTCTTTTTCTTTTTCTACTCCCATAACGCGAAGGAGTGAGGAAATGGGAAACTTCTTCTTACGGTCAATCTTAACGTAAATCACACCGTCAATGTCCGATTCAATTTCTACCCAAGCTCCACGAGCGGGGATAATTTTGGCCCCAAAGACCGTTTTTCCTTTAGTTTCACCGGCGGTAAAGAAAATACCATAAGAACGAGCGAGTTGGGGGACAATCACCCGTTCAACGCCATTGATGATGAAAGTACCATTCTCTGTCATGACTGGCATATCAGCCAAAAACATTTCCTGATCTTTCTCACTTTCAAAAGTTTTGTTCTTCAAAATTACCTGCGCTCGGAGCGGAGCATCATAAGTCAGTTTGTTTTCTTTGGCGTATTCTGGCGTACACTTTGGTTCACCAAGTTCATATTTCTTAAATTTGAGTTCAAATTTCTTTTCTGAGTAATCGGTAATTGGTGAAAACTCAGTAAAAACTTCTTTGAGGGCAGTTTCGACAAACCACTTAAAAGATTCTCGTTGTGGTTCGATGAGATCTGGTACATCAATCATTGGGTCTGGACTGATGGCAAATTTCTTTTGCGGCATGGCTCCTACTGACGCGTACTCATCGGCTTTAAATTGCATACTATGAATATTATTACTCCATAATATAAAACGCACAAAAGCGACACGTGGACGTGTTACTTGCGACTGTTTTCTATTACCCTATTAATATCGACATCACTGTGATGATTTACTCCGCGATATCTCCAACCCAGAACACACTCGAGAATTTGCGTATGTGCGGGGATTATACCAGAAGCACTAAATTATGCAAGCAAAGTTTGTTAGGAACCCTACTAATCGCTTATTTTAATATCCTAAAGCCACCCACTAACGGTAATTCCTTCATATTATGCTGAACAGCATTAATAATACCGAGCACCGCTAGAATTAGCACAGCAATATTAAACAGCCCAAGGAGAGAGTTAGAGCCATACCCCATAATTATATGAAGAAAATTTTCAGCCACTATTTGTACGGCTACCCAAACAAGAAGAAGAATGAGTTGTTGATTGGCGTGAAAACGGGAATACTCGTTATGTTTGGTCCGCTCATTGATTAGTGGGAGGAAAAATAGGAACGGTAAAACATAGCCCAGAATGGCGTAGAGTTTTACATTATCATCTCTCACTGTTTCCTTCGCAGTAGTATTATTCACAACCGGCTCATTAGTAGCAGATGATTGTTCTGGAGTTTGAGTTACAACTGGTGTAGCTTCACCATGAACTGTATTTTCATTATTATTTTGGTCCATATTACAAAATTACATTTTTAATATCCCAACTTGTACCTCCAATATTCTACCATAAAGAGGTCACGCCTAGCTTAATTATTCCGTTATTCAGTTTCCCTCCACCTAGGACATCCGATGTCCTAGGTGGAGGGAAATGGCGGTGCGGGTAATGACTCCAAAGTCCCCACAGTTAGTCTGGGAGTTTCGAGGATTCTTCATTTTTTATTATCAAGCTACTCACAGCAAACAAAACCTTTCATTCGAATGAAAGGTTTTGGTTGTTTATTTAGTAGATTCTTCCTTTATCATATTGGATGGTCGTTAATTTACGACATTACCTTCTATTTGAGACTGCCCCGCCATTTTTCTATATCCTTATGATTACCCTCAAGGAGCACTGGCGGAACACGATATTTCTTCTTTTTATATGTAAAGATTTCGGGACGGGTATAGGTTTCGCCTGATGTTATACGTTCGTCCTCAAGTGATTCAAAAGTACCCAGGACACCAGACACCTGACGAGAGACTGCATCAATAATTGTGAGTGCCGGTAATTCACCACCCGTTAAAATATAATCACCTACACTAACCTTTTCGGCTTTCAATATAGTATTGACACGATAATCTATTCCTTCGTAACGGCCAGAAATAAGAACGATGTGTTCGTATTTCTTAGACAAATCTTTAGCCATTGCTTGCGTAAAGGTTTTACCGCGCGGTGACATGATAAGGGTCTTCACTTTCTTTGTCTTCAATGCCGCCGTCTTCTTTCCCACCGCCTTATCCCAAGCGCGCAAAATCGGTTCGGCCGCCATCACCATCCCTGGTCCGCCACCATACGGTCTATCATCAACCTTTTTATGCTTATTCTTACTAAAGTCGCGCGGATTATAGTAACTAACAGTAATTTTCTTGCCTCGCACTTTAGCCCCCTTCCCCTTTTCAGTTTTCTGCGCTCGTCCTAAAATACTAGCGCTGGTATACGCTTGGCAAACTTCTGGGAATAATGTGATGACGTGGAAATGCATACTAGCGCCTCTTACTCATATGAATAACTTTATTTACAATAACATCTTGTCCTTTCATCTCATACACAACAACAAAAGGGACTTTCGACAAAACAAGCGCATATACATTCTTTCGGCGGACTCGTTTACCTATTTTAGGTGATTCAGAAAGAAATCGAGTGGTTTGTTCGAATATATCAACAATCTTATCTGCCTGAGCAATACCCCACTCAATTTTTGTATATGTAACTATTTTTGCAACATCATCGAGTGCTGGTTTACGCCATGTCACCTTGTACATATTTTTCACGCAATATTGCAAATACTTCCTCTGGAGTAAATGTTGGCTCATTATCAACATTCAACATACGGCGGTCAAGTTCAGCCGACTCTTCGTCTGTCAGTTCAAAAAAACCATCCTCGCCAGCAGTAACTAAATGAGCAAACTGGGAAACCACCTCCCGTTGTTCCTCAACAGGCAGTGTTTTAATTTCAGCTACAATGGATTGCAACTTTGTCATTAAAATAATATACCACACTTTTTTGCGCTTATGCAAAAACAGCCAGAGCAGTCTACAGTAGTTTACATTATTTCCCATCTAAATTTTTAGGTTTATTTAATGAATTAAATTGAATAAAATACGAGGTGCAACAAAGCCGCGGAGGAAGCGGTACTGATTGTACCGTGACCGACGCGGCTGTGGTTGTAACGAAGTAGTTCGCTCGTTTATATCTTTAGGTTTATTTGAGATTAGAAATGGGATGAGCTGCGAGGCGCGCAAAGAAAATAATTTGAGCCATACATCAGTATGGTGAGAATTATTTTACCGCAGCGCAACGCAGTAAATCGCCCACTTAAATTTTCAGGTTTCCTAAAGATAGAAATTGGATGAAGAACGAGGAGTCTAGATAAAAAGCGTGCGAGTGGGACACGAAGTCCAGCGAGCACGCTTTTTATCGTAACGACGAAGTTATTCGCCTATTTATATCTTTAGGTCGTCGATGGCTTCGTCGAGAGACTTAGTCTCAGTCGCCACAATCCCCTCATCCTGCATCGCCTCACTCATATCTCTGGTCATTCCCCTTCCGCCTTCTGGTTCGTTAATCTTGAGATTAACGCGGGCGTCGTGCTTCATACCGACAACCCGAAGTAGAGTACGAATCGCTTTGGCGGTATTGCCAGAACGTCCGATAATCTTACCCATGTCATCAGCATGTACGTCTAGGGAAAGTAGTACGCCCATTTCATCGACCGTTCGGTTAATCTTTACTGAATCAGGATTGTCTACAAGTGCCTTCACTAATGCCTCGAGAAATTGCTGGTCTTCATGCATATCCATATCGTTATTGAATTGATCGTGTAAATAAGCTGACGTATAAAAATACGTTGCTTACTCTAATAGTAGCTGTCAATAGTGTAACCGTCAACAAAAAACAGGGCACATGATGCCCTGTTTTTTGTTGAGAGTATGAGATTAGGCCACTACTTCTTCAGTAACTTCTTCTGTTGCTGGAGTTTCAACTGGCTCAGCAGTCACTTCTGGAGTCTCGGCAGCTGCTTTTTCAGCGGCTGCCTTGGCTTCAGCCGCTTCTTTGGCCTCTGCTTCTGCCTTTATTTTAGCTTCATTAATAATCGGAGATTTCTTTGATAGGGCATTTCGCTTTTTGCCTTCAATTATTTTTTGTGAAATCAGCATGTTATAGACAGTATCTGATGGCTGGACACCCTTGCTCAACCAATCTTTTGCTCGCTCGCCATTAATAGTAATCTGTCCTAATTTTGGGTTATAAGAACCAAGCAAATCAACCGACTGGTTACTTTTTGTACTGGCACGTTTATCAACCACCACCACTCGGTAAGATGGGTCATTTTTTCGGCCGACTCGTTGTAATCGCATCATTAACATAAGTGGCAGAAGAATAGCAGAAGTAAGGGATTTGGTCAATACGCCCTCCCCTGTTATACTCTAGCGATGCAAAAAACTTATGAAGGAATTCTGATGGTTCGTGGTAAAGGCACGGGCTTTGTGGCTATTCCCGACCAAGAAGAGGATGCTGTTATTGAGCGCGAAGCCCTTGGCTTCGCGCTCGACGGTGACATTGTTGAAATTGAATTATTACCCAAAATCCCAAGTAAACGCCAAGAAGCGAAGGTTATTCGTGTAATTGAACGATCGTTTCGTGAACTAATTGGAGTGGTAAAGGAACGTACAATCCAAGGGAAACAACAATATTACTTTTCACCAGACAATAGCCGTATTCATATCCGCCCCCTACTACCAGAAGCAACCGCCAACGACCTCGGCATGAAAGTCGCCATTGAAATCAGTAGCTGGAAAGACGAACACACTGACCCAATTGGCTCCATCATCGAAACTCTCGGCCGTGCCGGCGACCACGAAACTGAGATGCAGGCCATCATTCGTTCTGGCGGATTTACTAAAGCTTTTCCCGAGGCGGTGCAGGCAGTGGCTCATACCCTGTACGAGAACCGTGAGCAAATTTTTGCTGATGCCTTAAATGACCCCAAACGCAAAGATGTGCGTGGTGTTATGACTATGACAATCGACCCGGCTGATGCCAAAGATTTTGATGATGCTCTTTCAGTCCAGACTCTCCCATCAGGAAATATTGAGGTTGGCATTCATATTGCGGACGTCTCCCACTACGTCACTGAGGGTAGTGTACTTGATGAAGAGGCGCGTGAGCGTGGTACTTCAGTCTACCTGGTTGATCGAGTTATTCCCATGTTACCGGAAGTGCTTAGTAATGATTTGTGTTCACTTCGGCCAAACGAGGACCGGCTGGCCTTCTCCGCTATTTTTGAATTATCTCCACAGGCCGAAATTGTGGCGCAATGGTTTGGTCAGACAGTCATCAATTCAGACCGCCGTTTTTCCTACGAAGAGGCGCAAGAAGTGCTTGATAAAGGCACTGGCGACTATCATGCTGAATTAACAATACTAATGACTTTAGGACGTATTTTACGCAAGGCCCGTTATGCTAACGGTGCCATTGCTTTTGAACAACCAGAAGTCAAATTTGAATTAGACGAGCACGGTGTACCACTACGTGCCTACAAAAAAGAGCGGACCGAAACCATGATGATGATTGAGGATTTTATGCTCCTAGCCAATGCACAAGTGGCTACATATATTTATGACACCGCTAAGCATAAGGGACGCGACCTAGCTTTTATTTATCGTATTCATGATGCGCCCAACCCTGACAAAATCGAGGAGTTGTCTATTTTCCTGCACGCGCTCGGCTATGAGTTTGAGACCAATCATGGGATTGTGGATGCCAAAGACATTAACAAACTTCTTAAAGAAATTGAAGGAACGCCCGAGGAAAATTTGATCAAAACGGCCACCATTCGCTCGATGGCCAAGGCGGTTTATTCCACCAAAAATATCGGGCACTTCGGTTTGGCTTTTAAATTCTATACACACTTTACTTCGCCAATTAGGCGTTACCCTGATTTACTTGCTCACCGATTACTGCGTCTTCACCTAGATAACGTCAATATCAAAAGTAGCGATATTGCCAAGTACGAAGCCATGTCTATCAAATCTTCTGCCCGTGAGTTAGAAGCTGTCAAGGCAGAACGCGACTCCATCAAATTCAAGCAGGTTGAATTTATGCAACGTAGTGTTGGTAAAGAATTTGACAGCATCATTACTGGTGTCACTGACTGGGGTCTTTATGTCCAGGAACAGGAAACTCTCTCAGAAGGAATGATTAAACTCTCCAGTATGAAAAGTGACTTCTTTACTCACGAAGCCAGCAAATATCGCATTAAAGGACAGCGCACTGGTAAGGTATATCAACTCGGTGATACTATTAAGGTCAAACTAATTCGTGCTGACAAGGACGAGAGACAGTTGGATTTTGAATTGGTGATTTAAGGTGATACCTTTGACTTATAACTCGGCCATTTCAAGGTTACTCTTAACATCAAGTAAGTCAGCCAGGGCGTAAATTCTTTGCACATAGCGACTGGCATCATCACCATAATCCTGAAGAGTTGGTAACTCAGAATCTCGACCAAAGTCAGTCATGGCTTGAAAAATATCAAATCCTGCTCCACCTTTTTGATTACGGGTAATTTCTGCCAAAGTTCCTGTTTCCACAAATGCCTGCACCAATTCGCCCATCCCTTGTTCACCAGTATTGTATGAATTCAAAAGACACGGTAAGAAAAAATATTGCTCAAAATCATCTTTACTGGCAAAAATTTGCTTGATTTCCTCTAAATAATTACGTCCAGAATAGGGTTCTTCTTCATAACACCAATACGGCAGACGGTCGTACATTTTTGAAAATAATTCACCAGCTGCCTTAGTTTGTTCAATCAGAGGTACTGGTATTCCGGGTGCAAAATCTGGGCGTCCCAATTCTTTGTGCCAGGTTGTGGGCATAAATTGAAAGATGCCTCGGGCTCCTGTTTTGCTGATAACGGCATCATTAAAACTTGATTCAACTCCGCACAGTCCCGGCATACAACGCCTCAATTCCAATTGAAAGACAGGCGCGGTCTTAGCTAAATTACCAGTAAAAGATATTTTTTCTCTGACATATTCATGTCGCGATAATCCTTCTCCTTCCCGTACTTCCTTATTAGCAAAATAATTTACTACATCAAGAATGGAGTGAGTATTCTCATAAGTCATCTGCTCTTTTTTATTACTAACGGCCTTACTTATTGTCTGCCAATTAGATTGGATGCGTAAATCTTGTGGGTCATAATCACTACCAAGAGCAACCGATTCGCGCACGGCTTCCTTCCAAGCCCCAGAAAAACCATCCGTCACCATGCCTTGCTCCGCAAAACCTTTTCCCGGATCAATCCCGTTTTCTTCATAAAATTCTTGTAGGTTGATTCTGGCCACCATTTCATCTTGCTCATTAACCACCATAACTTCCCTTCCCATGCTAAAGAAGTTTTTATACATAATTTTAATTTGATCAAATCGTTCGCTTCCGTCTACCACTTCGCTTGTTTCAACATTAGATACTATATCTTCAACCGCATCCTCAGATTCAGCTGATTTAACTGGTCCACCGCTTTCTAAACCAGTCCGAATCATTCCATAAGCAACTGCCACATTAGCCACCGCACCCAACATAAAACCCCGCCTGGATTTATCTATTTTCTCTGGCTCCTCTTTTCTCAGTGCCTGTCTTTCCATACTAAAATTTTTCATACACCAAAAAGTATAACATTCCATCCTGGGAGTGTCTGGAGCTGAAGTAGTGTCCTTCCGGAGGAGAGTCCTCCGTGTGTTTCGATGACATTCACATCATATCGTCTTTTGCGAGCGCCTTTAGCAGCGAGCGCAGGGTGGCATGAAGCAATTTATGTTGTTCGTCATCGTGGATTGCCACATCCCTCACTTGCGAGCTCGCTCACAAAGACGTTACGCTGACACTAGTCTTTGCAAGTCGCAACGTGGCAATCAACACCATCATTGTCAACGTCATGGATCGCCACGTCATTCCGCTTCGGCTCCATTTCCTCGCGAGGACGAAGAACGTTCGACATAAACCACCATCATCCGTCTTTGCGAGTGAGAAAGCGTGGGACGCTTTCGCAAGACTCGCCCAGCTATTTTTACCCGCCTTTAGCTGCGAGCAAAGCGCGGCAGGAAACAAAATAGCGAGCGAGTGGACAGCGTCTGTAAGACGAGAAAGTCCAGTGGACTTTCTCAAGACCTTGCCAGCTCTTTTGTAAAAAGAGCTGGCAAGGTATACAGTCCCTGTTAAGGGAAAACGTGGCAATCCACATTGTTCGCGTTAAGACAAAAACCAGAGGGCTGGCGGATTTTCTCCAACTTTACATTCTGCCCGACTGTGCCATTATGTCAGTAGTAAACCATCCCCACATTAACCCCAATAACCGAACACCTCACCTAATAATTTTGCACCACCACTCTGGTGGATTTTTTAATTTTAACACACGCCA
>MFMT01000011.1:0-377 GCA_001783565.1 Candidatus Kaiserbacteria bacterium RIFOXYD1_FULL_42_15
AGACCTTGCCAGCTCTTTTGTAAAAAGAGCGACAAGGTGTACAGTCCCTGTTAAGGGAATGGAACGATAGTGGAGTGACGTGGCGATCCATGACAACGGACGAAAACGTGGATTGCTTCCTTACAGGAACTGTTCAGGTTGTCGCTATTCTTCCTAGCGTCAGAATAGCAGGCAACCTCTTGCGAAGCTCCAAGTGTTCGCTTCTCACGTGCGCTCGCAAAGACGGACTCAGTGGTGACTTATGTTGAACGTCTTTGCGAGTGAGAAAGCATGGGTGAGAAAGTCCAGTGGACTTTAGCAAGAGGTTGCCTGCTATTTTGCAAAAATAGTGACAACCTGAACAGCTTCTGTATAGAAGGATTTTCGCAAGACCTTGC
>MFMT01000011.1:441-14876 GCA_001783565.1 Candidatus Kaiserbacteria bacterium RIFOXYD1_FULL_42_15
AACAAAGGTGGGGGCGGGGATAAGGTGGGCGGAAGCGGAGCTTCCGCCCACAACAAGCGTGTATAATATATGAGTATGCAATTTGAGGTACCACAGTTTATTGAAATTGAGGACAAAATATTTGGCCCTCTAACCTGGCGACAATTTATCTATGTCGGAGGAGGAGGTGCTATAGCAGTAGTATTGTTTCTCGTTACTCCCATCTATATTTTTATTCTGATAGGTCTACCCATTGGTCTTTTAGCAGCGGCTTTGGGATTTTTTCCCATCAATAACCGACCGTTTTCCTACTTCTTGGAAGCTATTTACAATTACACCCGCAAACAAAAGCTCTATCTTTGGCGTCAGAAACGCAATATTGTCCACAAACAAAGCTTTGCCCCAACCACCACGATTGAAAATCCTATTTTACGGGGTAATCCTAGTGCTAATCCCAAAAAAGACATCGCTTCCCTGGCCCGCCGTCTGGAACTAAACGCCCTGCAAAAAAAATAAATTATGGCCAACAAAAATGCTACCACTCAAGATTTCGTTCATATTCGTGACATCAAAGACGGTGTTGTGATTCTTAAAAGTGGACAGCTTTGCAAGGTGCTATTGGCCTCATCAGTCAACTTTGCTCTTAAATCACTTGATGAACAAAAGGCAATTTTGTTTCAGTTTCAAAACTTTTTAAACACCTTAGATTTTTCCTTGCAGATTTATGTGCAGTCACGTCGCCTAAATATTGAACCGTATTTGGCTACCCTCCTAGAAAGGCAAGGTAGTCAGGACAACGACCTGATGCGCATTCAGCTTCGTGAATATATTGAATTCATCCGTTCTTTCACCACCGAAGTTGATGTCATGACAAAAAACTTTTTCGTGGTTATACCCTATACTGCACCAAAAATTGATTTCAAAAGAAGTTTTACTAATCTGCTCTCTCAAGGAAAGAGTGTGATGCAAGAAAAAACCCTGGAAGAAGAAAGATTGCAACTTGAACAACGACAGGCAGTGGTGGAACAAGGACTTAATCGTATTGGAGTACGAACGATTGCTCTACAGAATGACGAATTGGTGGAGTTGTTCTACCACATATACAACCCGGGGGATATAACTGGCTCAGCGCCTACGATACAATAATACTTATGGCAATCTTTGATATTTTGAATAAGAAAAACAAAAAAGATGATACAGCTGAAGCAATCAGTGAGAGTCTTTTAACCTTGACTGATGTTATTGCACCATCGGCTGTCAGCATTAGTCCGCGTAATATCAATCTCAGTGGTACTTTAGCCCGGGTTTTTTACGCCGTGTCTTATCCGCGTTTTCTCAATGACGGCTGGTTGGAACCGGTACTTAATCTGGAAAAGGAGCTAGATATTACAATTATCATCCACCCGATAGACACAGCCGATACCTTGAAAAAATTCCAAAAAAAGGTGGCCGAGGTCCAGAGTCAGATTAACGTCAAGGCCGAGCGGGGAGAGGTTCGTGACCCGCAACTGGAGGCAGCTTATCGTAATCTGGAGGACCTGCGTGACAAACTCCAGCAATCAGAGGAGAAGTTATTTAACGTTGGTTTATATGTAGCTGTCTATGGGGCTGACGATGTGACTTTGAATAAAGCCGAGAACGAAATCAAAGGAATTCTTGATTCACGGCTGATCTATCTCAAACCAGCTCTCTTTAAACAAGAAGAAGGGATGACGAGTATTTTTCCCACCGCCACTGATGAGCTTTTGGTACATAGTAAATTTAATTCATCCCCGCTATCAAGTTTCTTTCCTTTTACTTCTTTTGATTTGACTTCGGACTCTGGTATTTTGTACGGTATCAACCGTCACAATTCATCCTTAGTATTATTTGACCGCTTTGATTTAACCAACTACAATTCAGTGACTTTTGCTACTTCTGGTGCTGGAAAATCATATAGTATTAAGCTGGAAATTCTTCGCTCTTTAATGTTTGGAACAGAGGTAATTGTGATTGACCCAGAACGAGAATACGAATATTTGGCCGAAGCCACCGGGGGAAGATTTTTTAATATTTCACTTTCTTCGGAACACCACATCAATCCTTTTGACTTGCCACCACCGGCCGATGACGAGGAACCAGCAGATGTGTTACGTTCGCAAATTGTGCATTTAATTGGTCTGTTTCGCTTGATGTTAAGTGGTCTTACTCCCGAGGAAGAAACCATCGTGGATCAAGCTATTCGTGAGACCTACGCTCTCAAAGACATCACTGAGCATAGTGACTTTTCCAAACTGGAGTCACCTCTACTATCAGATTTTGAAATGGTTCTAGCCGGCATGAATGGCAGTTCATCATTGATTAGTCGCTTGCAAAAATACACTTCTGGTACTTGGTCTGGTTTTATGAATCAACCGACCAATGTGGACATCAATCAAAAGTTCGTGGTTTTTTCCCTCCGTGATATGGAAGATGAGCTCAAGACCATTGGCATGTTTATCGTCACCAACTATATCTGGGCCGCTATTAGGAGGCGCCTAGTTAAACGACTCTTGGTTATTGATGAGGCCTGGTGGATGATGAAGTCTGAAGACACCGCTTCATTCCTCTTTAGTTTGGCTAAGCGTGGTCGTAAATATTATTTAGGTATTGCCACTATTACCCAAGACGTGGATGACTTCCTGCGTTCACCGTATGGGGTGCCGATGATTACTAACTCCTCCTTACAGTTTTTGATGAAGCAATCTCCGACCGCTATTGATAATATTCAGCACACCTTTAACCTGACAGACGAAGAGAAATATCTCTTACTAGAATCTGAAGTGGGGGAAGGGCTATTCTTCGTTGGTCTCAAACACGTCGCTATTAAAGTCATCGCTTCTTATACCGAGGATCAGATTATTACTTCCGACCCCTCCCAAATTCTCCAAATCCAAAACGCTCGGCAGGAATTACGTGATGCAGCGGTATAGTATACTGAGGACAATATGGATAATACTGACAAGTTACATCCAACTGATGTGCGCTTCAGGAAAGAGCGTGATTCATTTAAGTACCAGGATGGGAAACAAGTACCAATTAATAATAACGGGGTACAAAATGTCCAGGTAGGTACTAAACAATCGCCAGCTGGCGGGTTTGATAATACTGATAGATTTCATCCGTCTGATGTACGTTACCAAGACCAAGAAGGTTATGATTCAGCTAAATATAAAAATAATCAACGAAGCCAATATCGCAAAGGTGCCACCAAAATACGCCAAGGGCAACGACGGTTGGTTGGTTTGGTTGGTAAAAAACCAACAATTCTCAAAAAATCATTTTTGCGTTCACGAGCTATTACGGTTGGTGTTGTAGCGTTTTCCTGGGTTTTTTGGGTTTGGCTGATACAACTGACTTTTGCGGTTTTACTTTTGGTTGCTATGGGTGCTTCAGCTGCTATTGAGGAAAATTGGTTGTTAGAACAGGTAGGAGAACTTGTTAATGCAACTCTGGCCCTATTTGGTCTAGATTTTATCTCCATGACATCTTTGATGTTTATTAGTTGGGCAATGGTGCTTTTCCTTGGCATGATTACTTTAATGGGCGTGGGACTACAATATAAAATTGCCTTTCTAAAACCACTCAGTGGTAACAAAACTGAAATCAAATACGCCTTTTTATTATTAGCTATAGTCGGCTACTGTATACCCGGTCTCAACTTATTTCCTTGGGTATTTCTCTGGATTGGGATTTTAATTCTCTATCCCAAATAAACGCAGTTGGTTAAATTTTATTGCCAAACAATTTGCTACAATATTAGTATGCGATTTTTACTGTTATTAACCCTAGTTTTGTTAGGCACACCAGCTGGCCTTATTAAGGCGCAATTTTCTGGAGATGTTCTCGGCGGGCAATTAAGTATTGTTCTGGATCCTCAATATCCCGGACCACGCGATTTAGTGACCGCTACTTTAGACGACTACTCACTTGATGCTGGCGGGGCCACCATAGCTTGGTTTATTGACCAACAATTTATTCCTGGTTCAGAAAACAAACGGTCTATTTCTTTTACCGCCGGAGATGTGGGGAGTAAAACCAAAATTGAAGCGCGGTTAACTTCTATCAATGGCCAAACGATGGTGGCTACTCAATCTATCAAGCCACTATATGTAGACATCATCATTGAACCCCAAACCTACACTCCGATTTTTTATGCCGGGCGGGCATTACCTATCTACGGTAGCACTGTCTTCCTAACAGCTTTAGTCGGTACAGCTACAAGCTTGGCTAATAATAGTGAATACACCTACAATTGGAAACTCAATGACAAAACCCTCGGGGGAGGGTCTATCAGGGGTGGTAATAAAATAAGTTTAATGGTTCCGCACGGTAGATCCAATATCGTTACTTTGAGTGTGGCTGATTTTAATGGTCAGACAGTGGCTAGACGTCTGATTGAAATACCCTCAGTTGACATAGACGTCCAGTTTTATGAAATTAGTACCCTCTATGGAATAGCCCACAAAACCGTTGGTGACTCATTAAATTTAATTGGCAACAGCACCACTATCAAGGCCGTGCCCTACAATTTAGACCTCCGCTCTGTCGGAGGTGACCTCTTTACTGAATGGCAAATAGATGGACTCAAACAAAAAAATACTGGTTCCGACCCGTTTGAGATTACCGTTTATGGACAAGGAGGTGGTTTGACGAATATTACTTTCAAAGTTCGTAACTTGAGTGAATTATTACAGGGCGATGAAAACTCCTTTCAAATCCAATCATAAATTATGAAACGTTCCACTTTTATTATCATCGGCTTTATTATCATAATTTTGTTACTAGCTTTTTGGCTATATAGTTTGTTTTATGGTACCCCGCAAAAAGTCGGCGAGATATTTACCAATTTTGGTTTTTGGGGAAATAGTAGTGTGGTTGAAGTTGTTCCAGTAGCTACTACCACCGTACCCGAGGCACCGATAGTGGATGTCGTGACTGTAAAATTACGTCAACTGACCACTCGCCCGGTGATTGGCTTTCGTGAATTTCAAGCCACCACGACCGAACCAAAATTTATTACCTATGCCGAAGCGGGCACCGGACACATCTATACCATCAATCTCACTTCTGGTGAAGAAATACGCGTATCTAATGTCACTATCCCTACCGCAGAAACAGCTGTCTTCAGTGCCAGTGGCCGTTTTGTCGCTGTCCGCTCCGGCTTCACAAATAAAAACGAGGTCCTGTTGGTTGACCTTAATGATCTCAGCAGTGTTAAATCAGAAGTTTTGCCATACAATATTGATAATTTTACCTTCTCCGTGACTGATGAATTACTATTCACCGAAATCACCACCACTGGTGCGCGGGGGCGAGCTCTTAATCCTAGTACCAAAGCCGTCCGGGAAATATTTACTGTACCTTTTCAAGCTATCACCATGGTTTGGAGTCAAGACGGTGTGACTCCACATTATGTCTACCCCAAAGCCAGCTCCCGCCTCCTGGGATTTCTCTATGCTGTAAGCGGTGGTTCCATCATACGGATGCCGATATCTGGTTCCGGTTTAACCGCCAAAGCCAGTGCTGATTACATCGGTTTTAGTAAACTAGTGAATCTTAATCAACAGAGTTTTTTCTATAATACCAAAACCGGCATGGTGTCATCAGCCCCAATTATGCTCACACCCGAGAAATGTGTCTTTACTCACCGCAACAATGCTACTCTGTACTGTGGCTATGAAATTACTGACTATCCTTATACCTTTCCCGATGACTGGTACAAGGGCACTAAAATATTTAGTGATAGAATTTGGTCGATAAACTTTAATACTCAATCTGCCACCCAAATAATCAGTCCACCAGTCTCAGTCGGTAGGGAACTCGATATTACCGATATGTCCATTGGGTTAGATGACAAAATGCTATACTTTACTAATAAAAATGACCGCACTCTTTGGCTCTATGAAATTTAGAAATTTTAGTTTCCTAATATTCTGTTTTCTGGTTTTGCCGTCCTTGGTAGCAGCCGCCGATTTTGTGTCAATGGTGGGAATCCCAGGTATACCCGATAATAGTACGGACCTAAATCAATACTTCAATGCTGTTTATCGATTGTCAATTAGTTTGGCAGCGCTTTTGGCGGTAGTAAAGATAGTCATGGCCGGAGCCAAATATATGCTCACGGATATTGTTCCCGCCAAAGGTGAGGCCCTAGCCGATATCAAAGGAGCCCTGCTCGGTCTCCTAGTTATTCTAGCCGCCGTTTTGATATTAGGAACCATCAATAAAAATATTCTTAATACCGATTTAACTATTACGGAGGTAGCGACGGACCCGACGCCACCGACTTCTTTAACAACGCAAACAGATTTATCTCGTGCCGAATCAGCAACAGAAGCTTGTCAAATAGCTGAAAGCCAAGGGGGTTGTTATACTACTGTTTTGGATAGAAGTACTTGTCTTATATATGATTATTCACCTTGTGAAACAGAAAGCGATCTCATTGATTTTTGTGAAAATATATTGGAAGGGTATTTTTCTTCAGGGACATTAAACAATGATTGCATCACCAGAACAACGAGTCGAGATAGTTTTATTCAAAGCCAACGCAATGAAATTGCTCATAACACTTGTAACGAATTAGATAACGGCCCTTGTCAAACTGTGAATTGTTCCGTAATTGACGATTCAAACAGCCTTGCTTTTAATGAAAATAGTTGTGTGGATAATTGCGAAATGTTTACTGGGGGGTCTCCTTTACTAGGCGCTGCTCTTAGAGCAAGTGATTGGCCACAAGACGCACATTTTTGTGTAATACCAGAAAATAAGATTGGTAATGTTGTGGAAACCGCAGGGGCAAATTATATTATTGGTTCAAAACCGATAAATATTTTAGGAAGGGAATCCTACAACGGCTTTGTTATGGTTGAATTTCCTGAAAGGTTTCGTGATACAACGTCTTTTGTTAGTTGTAATGATATTAGAGCATCAGAGTTGAGTGGAGATGTGCCAAAAGTCTGTTCTTAAGTAATGGAAGTAATGGGGTAATGGGGGTAATGGTAATGGTAATGTGGTAATGGGGATGGTAATGGGGATAAGTCCGTTATTTCTCGTATTTGTGTGTTGTAATTATGTCTTCTTTGGTCTACCAACACCGCGAGTGGTACTACCCATATTGTGATCATCTACCATTTTATCTACCCAAGTTGTATTTCCATAAGGGGTGCCCTTACCTATTGATTGGCGAATGGTATCAAGTTTATTATTAACAAGAAGAGTGTTAACAGACTCTAAATAATTACTGGGCAATTCAGTTGGTAGTGGTGATAGCAATTTTTGATCTTCTTTATTATTTCTTAAACGTCGATATAAGGATGACCATAGCCACTCTTCGGCTTTTGTGGTTAGTTTTGCTCGGAGGGGATTCTGTTCAACGTAGCGAATAAGGTCATGGAGATGTTTATCCTCTTCAACTGGGAATGATTTATATGTACCTTGATAGAGATGTCCCTCACCGACACTTTTGGTCATAACTCGGCGTTGCCTAACGTGAGTAGTAGTGATCCAACGCATAAATTCGCTCATCTCAGTGTCGCTTTGGGGATAGAGAACAAGGTGCCAGTGATTGGGCATAATGCAGTATGCTAGGAGACGTATGCCAGTTAACTCGACACCTTCAAGGAGAAGCGCTTCAAAGTGCTGATACTCTTTGTCATTATTAAATATCTTTACTCGGCCGTTAGAGCGATTAAGTACATGATAGACAACCCCACCGACAGCAACTCGATTCATGCGTGGCATAAATATATTAGAACACACTTTTTGTTAAAATAACGGACTTATCCCCATTTTCCTTGTTAAAATAATTAAAAAACTGATAAAATACATTTATATGGAAAAGGGACCAGAAATTAGAATAGTTGGCGGAGCTTCTGCTGAGAAAAAAGAACAAACAAGAAAAGAAGTTGAGCAAGCTCTTTTCAGCCATTTTGAATCGCTGTCTCCACAAGAACGAGAACAGTTTGAGAAACTTGAATATCCAAAATCTGAAAAAGAGCTTGCTCTTATCAATTTCGCAAACGAAGAAACTTCTCGGTTAATGCAAGAGGCTGGAATAGAACCGTACGATGTGCCCGTGGAGAATTATCATATTATTCCCTCAGAGTTGTATAAAAAAGCTGCGGGCGACAGTGGAAACGCCACAACTTTTAATACGAAACAGGGAATCATTTTTGATGCACAAGAATTTCGAGATAATCCGGTATTTTTTGGCTCTGTCGCTCTTCACGAATCATTGCATCTCAAAGCACACTTTTCTATGGAGGTTCAAGAAGAAGGCGACAAAGTAAGTAAAACACCTTACCGCGAAGGGGTAACAGTACGAGCGTTACAGAGCTACGGTCATCACGGAAAATACCATCGGCATTTCGCTGGTCTACACGAAGGTATTGTTGCCGAGACAGAAAAAAGACTTTTAGGAAAACTTCTTGATCGCCCCGAACTTGCAAAAGAAAAAGAATGGCTGGCTTCTAACGAGGCAAAAGAAATGAGAAAAAAACTTGCCGAGAAAAAAGAAATCCCAGAAGACGATATTGTTTGGGTTGGCAAGAAAGGCGAGAATGATTGGGAAACTGTTTCGTACCTTCGCCAAAGAGATGTGTTAAATTATGTATGCGATGAGATACAAAAACAGTTTCCAGATAAATATCAAAGTGCAGATGATGTTTACAAAACATTTTTGAACGCACATTTTACTGGAAGACTTTTACCACTTGCACGAGTAGTTGAAAAAACTTTTGGCGAAGGTAGTTTCCGACTTCTTGGGAATATGGATACTGATAGACAAAGTGGAGTTTTACATTTAGAGTCTTTGAAAAAAGCGAGAGCGAGACAAACAAGAGAAAAAACCGTTTCTTGATTCGCCAAAAGTTTTTTACAACCATCCGTAATTCACGGGAGCAATCCCTCCGCCGTTTTATAATGTTTCCTAAAAACGACGGTGATTTGTGCGCGAACGGGAGGGTGGGTCAAGCACAATAAGATTTGTTTGTGCCTTAGCACAATCCATATTTTAGTTACCACGACCAGTCATCGAAGCCACAGAGTTTCAAGCTACCACCAAACGCGTAGAGGAAGCGCCTTGTCTCACGCGACCGCAGGGAGCGGACGAGGCGCGCAGATTAGTCGTCAGTCGGATTGGTTTGGAAAAAAGTTCGGATTTTGTTCAGGAGAAACAGCCAAAAAATAGAATTCGTTTTCCCGCCAGAATTCATTCGCTCCGAAAAAACGAAGAAACGGGTTATCCCCATTTTCCATTTTCGTTCACGCTTCGGCTCGCAATGACGTTCTTTTTTGATTCGTTTGAAACTGTGTTTCTACCGATGTCTCCTCACCACCAGCTCTTGCACAATAGTCATAATGTTACTGACGACAAAATATAGAGCAATAGTAGCTGAGAAGGTGTAGGCGGTCATGACAATAATCACCGGCATCACATATTGCATCTGGAGTTGCATATTGCGTGAAAAATCAGCTTTAAAACTAGGGGCGGCATTTGGGTCGCGGACTGGTGGTTTAGGCATAGCAAAACGAACACTGAAAAATTGGGCAATGCCGGCAATCAAAGCCAGTACCATGCTCTTGCCAGTAATATCAAAAAGACCCATGAAGTTCATAGTGACCGCGCTGGGGTGGGGAATAAAACTATATAAAATATCCAAGTTAATCCCAGGTAAGGGTACTCCACCGCCTTTTAGTACCGCTAGATAAAGAGCAATAACAAAGGGAATCTGGAGGAACATCACCCCAATACTGGCAAAGGGATTCATGCCCGCCTCGCGATAAATTTCCATGGTGGCTTTAGCTAATTCGTCTCGCTTGTCCTTGAATTTTTCCTTTACTTCACGCAACTTTGGCTCGATGTCACGCATTATCTTTTGCGTTTTAACTGCCTTGATAGAAAGAGGGAAGAGCAGTAGTTTTACAATCACCACCGTGGCAATAATAGACAAACCAACATCACCGCCAGGAAATAAGTCGATAAAAAATACCAGTGTGTTATACACTGGGTCGAAGAAAACTGCGTGCCAAATTAAACTAAACATATAGTCACTATTCTACCGTGAATTGCCGATTCTGGCGAGAATTTGTTCGGTAGCAGTAATTGTCGCAAGACGGGTTAACCTAATGGCTAGTGGCTTTGTAATAATAATATAACTACCTAAAACTACCTTATTGGCATCAAAATAACGCTTACAGCCGGCATAAATACGGCGCCTTAGCCGATTGCGATCAACAGCGTTTTTGAAAACTTTTTTACCAACCACCACCGATACCGACAGCGGTGTGTTGGCATTATAAATAAGGGTTAATTCAGGAGCTTGAAAACGAACCCCTTGTTTAAAAAAGGTTGTAAATTGGGGACGAGATAATCGCTGGGATTTTTTAAACATGGATTTTGATACCAAAAGTATACACTATTAAAAAATTCTGTTGAAATATGGTTAGAATTCAGCTCGTCTTTGCGAGTCCGCCTTTAGTTGCGAGCGAAGCGCTGCAGGAAGCAATCCACATCATCATCCACTTTGGCAAATAATAAAATAACGGTCATCCAATGACCGTTATTTTAATAATGATTTTTAATAAACACTCTACTGGCGCGCTTTTGATGGCTTGACTGTTAGTTGAGCTCTCCCTTTACGGCGTCTAGCTCGCAAAACGGCCGCACCGGCAGTGGTAGCACTACGAACGAGAAAACCATGGGTGGTGGCTCGTTTTTGTTTACTTGGTTGATAGGTTCGTTTACTCATATAGATTTATTTAGTATTGGACAACTATACATGAATTAATAAATATATCAACTATTTTTTATGGGAGTATTTTCAAAAAGGGAAGCTTTTTTATTATCCCCAGCTTATGCACAGTTGCAATTTTCTGGGGATAAAGAGGGGTACTTTTTGAGCCGTTTTATAAAAAGTGGTTTACAGTTTTGCATAGACAAGTATAATGCAAAGTACGTTAGAAATATTCCTCATGCAACTTACTACTCATCAAACTCAAACAAACAGTATTGTTCGCACTGAACAAATTGATGTTAAGCAGTTATGGGATAACTCATTGGTAAAAATTGAACTCTCCATCACTCCCGCCAATTTCAAAACTTGGTTCCGTGATACTCATATTGTTTCTCTTGAAGACGGCACCCTAACTATTGGGGTGCCGAGTGTTTTTGTTAGAGACTGGCTTCAGGATAAATTTCAGTCAATGATTTTAAAGACACTGCGAGAGATAACCCCCTATGTCCGTAGTTTGGAATATGCAGTAATACAGCGAAGTGACCGCCGAAATGAAAATAATAAAACACAAACAATCAATGCAGCTCTGCCTTTGGAAGACTACTACATAAACAAAAGCGATAATCTTAACCCAAAATACTCTTTTGAAACTTTTGTGGTTGGACCCTACAATGCACTTGCTCACGCTGCTGCTAAAACAGTGGCCGAAAAACCTGGCATGGCCTATAACCCGCTTTTTATTTATGGTAGAACTGGACATGGTAAAACCCATCTTATTCAGGCGGTGGGTAATCAAGTAAAAAAGTCTGGTAAGAAAGTTTTTTATGTAACGAGTGAGAGGTTTGCAGTTGATTATTTTAATTCTTTACAAAACGGCACCGCTAATAATTTTAAGGATAAATATCGCCAGTATGATGTTCTAATCATGGATGATGTTCAGTTTTTAGCTACTAAAGAAAAAACTCAGGAAGAACTGTTTCATTTATTCAATGCCCTTCATGACACAAACAAACAAATTGTTTTTTCCAGTGATATGCACCCAGCTTTATTGGATGGGCTAGAGGATAGACTACGGTCTCGTTTTGGGCAGGGAATGATCGTTGATATTCCAGCACCAGATACTGAATCAAGAGCAGCAATATTACGCTCTAAAGCAGCTCAAAATAGTATTATTCTAAGTGACGATGTTGTTCAACATTTAGCTGTTACTATTGAAGGAAACATCCGTGAACTAGAGGGAGCACTTAATACTATAATGTGTCAATCTCAACTTTTAGGTAGAACCCTCACTATTGATGAAGTAAAATCAATTATAAAAAATAGCAGTCGACCTCGAAAAACTTTAGCGGTTTCCGATATTGTTGATAAAGTAGCCAGATTTTTTGATATTGATCAGGCTAGTATTTATGAAAAAACCAGGCGAAAGGAAGTGGTAAAACCACGTCAAATAATTATGTATATTTTACGTGAGGATTTTCAAATTTCCTATCCAGCTATTGGTAAAAAATTAGGTGGTCGTGATCATACAACAGTAATTCACTCTTGTGAAAAAATAAAGAGAGAAATAAAAATAGATGCTGAACTAGAAGAAGAAATTACTCAGGTTCGTCTTTTATTAAAATAGGTACTATAAAAGATTAATTAAATTTAATTAATCTTTTATAGTACCTATGGCCTGTGTATAAAAAAACAATAACCACTGCTTGTACTATTTAAAACCAGTTAATTAACCTTAATATTTAGTAAAAATTAACTAAATATATGGGTATAAAATACAAGTAATTAACAGTTAAATAAAACATAATTTTTTATCCTCAACTTTATAAACTTTATTGACATATAAATACACAGGTATTTAATTAAAGTAAGTTAAAAATTAAATCTATAAATACTACCTAGAATTGACTTATACACTTTTCCACAACACTAATAGTAGTGAATAAAATATATAAAAATGAAAATAATAATTAATCAACAAAAACTTATTCACACCTTAGAACTAATTAGTCGGGTAAGTATTAAACATGTCACACTCCCAGTCCTGCAATGTGTATTAATTACAGTTAAGGATAATAAAATTATTTTTAAAGCCACTAACCTTGAAATTAGTATTGAAATAGTAGTAGAAGGAAAAATTGAGGAAGATGGAGTTGTGGCTGTTTCTGCTACCACTCTTTTACAAGCTATTCAATATATTTTTAATAAGGAAGTAACTATTTCAGTAGTTGATGGAGTAGTAATTGTTGATAGTGGTAATGGAAAAACAACTATAAATACCATTCCTTATGATGAATTTCCTTTAATAACAAAACTTTCTGGTAATGGAAAAACTATTCAAAGAAATTTATTTGGACTTGGTATTAAAACAGTAGCCTTTGCTGCCTCTTTATCATCTATTAAACCAGAATTAGGAAGTATTTTTATTCAACAAAAGAAAGAACACTCATTAACATTTGTAGCCACTGATTCTTTTCGTTTAATGGAAAAAACAGTTTCTCAAAAGGGTTATATTTTAGAACAACCACTGTTAATTCCTCAAAAAAATGCCATTGAATTAGCGCGTATTTGTGATTTACTAGAATCTGATCCATTATTAATAATCAATGAAAATCAATGTGCCCTTGTTTTTTTTGAAGGTGTTTATATAACTTCTCGTTTAGTGGCAGGTTCATTTCCAGATTATGAACAAATTATTCCTAAAGAATATAGCACTCATATTACAGTATTAAAAAATGATTTATTACAAACCTTCAAAAAAACACACATATTTTTAAATAAATTTATGCAGGTAACAATGCAGGTTTTAGGAAATAAATTAACTATTTCTTCTCAGAATGGAGAAATAGGAGCCACCACAGATACAATAAACATTAGTACTGAGGGTGATGATATTACTTTAAATTTTAATCAACAATATCTAATTGATCCATTTAATTATATTAATGATGAAAGTGTTGTAATGCATTTTGCTGGTATTGGTAGGCCATTAGTAATACAAGGTCTTTCTGATAATTCATTACGTTATTTAGTAATGCCAATGAATAAGTAAAGTGAGCAAATGCCCGCAGGGCATATTGCGAACTTTGTTCCCGATTCGACCTACCGAGGGAGAATCGCTGGAACTAGAACGCTTAACAAAGAATTAGTTACTATTACTAAAACGACTCCCAACAGGATGCGCCAGCGACTATTACAAACCTTATTCCAAATTTCCTCTATATTTAGATTTAATTTTATTCTTAATTTACTTTAATAATTTTTAAATATTAAAAATATATGAAAAAGAGACGAGGAAAAATTATTAAAGTTGGTGCCCTCTTTGAAAAATATAAACTTAGACTTAAACCACCCCAAGGTAGTGTTATAAATGAAGTTATTGAAGTTATAGAAGATATTACCGGAATAACTCTTGAAAAAACCCAAATAAAATATTCAATCCATACTAAAGTTATTTCTCTTAATGCACCTAGTTTAATAAAACAAGAAATAAAATTAAAGCAGGATGAAATTCTAATTCACCTCAAGGCGCGGTTAGGTGTTACTAATACTCCAACGCTTATTCTTTAATATTTAACTAATAAAAATACCGCAGTCACCTGCGGTATTTTTATTAGTTATCATTTCCGTAGTAAAGAAACTTCCCAGAACCTACTTCCTGGATTGCTTCGTGCGCTCGCAAAGACGGAGTAAGCTCCGTCCATC
>MFMT01000012.1 GCA_001783565.1 Candidatus Kaiserbacteria bacterium RIFOXYD1_FULL_42_15
TGTGTCTGCAGATGAAGTGACAGGTGGTATGATTAAAGGGAGAGTGTCCTAATTGAGGGGTGAATTTGGTTACCCTCCACGTATTTATATACGTGGCATATATAGGATAAAAAGTCAAACTCTGAAAAAATAAGTTCGGTCACCGGAAATGGGGGAAATGGGGATAAGTCCGTTATTTCTTCAGGTGTGGTATGAATATATCAGGACACAGTTTTTGTTAAAATAACGGACTTATCCCCATTTCCCCATTTCCACCATTTCCATTTCCCATTTCCATTTCTTCATTTCTTCCGGGGCAACGAGCAGGATTATCCCGTACTTCTGTGTTTGCGAAAATTACTGGTAAGGACGCTTCGGGTAATACTGTGGTGAGATACCTTGCTCCATATTTGAGTAAATACAGTAGCAGTAACTATTCTATCGCCGTTGAAAAGAATTCCGAAGGCACCTTTTCAAATATAGTTACAAATAATATTGCTGGAAGAAGTAGCACTGATTCAGCACTTGTCTCATTTCTTGTTCCGTATACCGAATCTACCGGAGTTTCCATAGGTGATCGTGATTCACAAATGGAAATGCAGACTGCTGTCAGTCCAATATATCACAAATCGGCATGTGGTCTTGAGGAAAGTTAAAGAGAACAGATGATTCTTTGAAAAAAATTTGCGTACGAAGCACATATAAAAAATACCCAGAATCTAAGTTGTCAGAAGCTTTATTTTGAAAGGACATTACGTTACGCAAGTTTAAGTGCGTAAGAAGAGAAGGGGACAATAAACTTAGTTTCCAAAAACTTCTTGTAATTTAGCTCTTGTTTTTGGTCCGACTATGCCATAGCCAGAATCAAACGTTGAATTAACTATACCGTATTTTAGCTGAAATGTCTGCACTGCTTTTTCGGTTAATTGGCCAAAATATCCAGTTATCAAACCATCAGGATAAATTTCTGATTTGGTGGCCAGAAGTGTTTGTAGTCGACGAACATCCTCTGATTGTTCACCTTTGTAGAGTGAGGATGTAAAAATGGAAGAAGAGAAACTTATTACGGGCTGAGCTGAGATTGAGTGATTTGTAGTTATTAACAAATTAATAAAGTTATTTGTTATCGGTCCCAAAAATCCTTTTTCTCCAATCAATCCAGTTACTTTGTCTTTGTTTGCTTCCTGAAATTTAGCCAGAGCGTTTGCGGTCAGTTGACCAAAATAATCGGTTTCATTTCCAATAGAACCTTCGCCAGAGTTTGTAAGTGGAAAGCCGTTATTGTTCAAGAACTGTTGCAAAATTTTAACTTGGCTATTTTTAGGTCCAAGCAATAAATGTTTCGTGGTGGTTATAACCGGTTTAGTAGATTGAGATGTATTAATCAAATTTATTTTAGTAGATACGACATCAGATGCTTTTCCTGATTGTGTGTAAAACTTCACATAAACCGTATATTGTCCAGCCGCACAAGTCAGATCTTTTGTTAATCCACCAAATTTTGAACAAAGATTAATTTGTTTAGTGGATGAATAACTTTCTTTTCTCGCATCGTTAAAGTCACCGGTCAAAGAAATTGCCATTTTTTTGACATCTGAACTGGCATTGAGATTTAAGGTCACAATTCTGTTTGTTGTTGTGTCCATTCCATCATTAGCAATAACACTAAACAAGCCTACTTCAGTGTCATCAGCCGTAACTGGTGTCGTGGTATCAAGAGCATCTTTTAATGCCTGAGCAATTTTAGCATTACCAGCTTGCGTAAAATGAACCCCGTCTTTGTTGTAGGCCACTTGTATATCCCAATAATTTCCAGTGTCACCACCTCGGCGGAATTGCCCGATATAACTACTCGTATCAACAATAATTGCCTTAGAATATCCGGCTGCTAAATTCACTAACGAAGCATTCCAATCGTCCCTCATCTGCATTTGTTCATTTGTGCCGTTAGACCAAGGGAGAATTTTCATTACCATGATAGTGGTAATGCTATTGCTTGCCTGAGCGGCATCGAGCATACTTCGCCATTTGGCAATAAATGTGCTTTTTGCAACTCTTTGTTCAATATCATTTACTCCACCTTCAATAATAATAATGCGCGGATGTAGATTTACTGCATCGGTCGTAAACCTGGCTTCTATTTGCGCTGTCGTCTGTCCGGCTATACCCATGTTTTGATAAGTAAAGGAAGTTAAGTCGCCAAAGTGTTTTTCTATTGTCGTGCCGATGTTTGTCGCTTCGGTGGTATGTAAAAAACTATAGTGGGTATAATATCCAGAAATAATGGAATCTCCGATAAAAACAGCTTGTGGGGCCCTCATATATAATTCAATCGGCATAACCGATCCACTGGCAAGCGAATAAGTTCCACCAGTCCAATCAGACGATATCGGAGAAGACTCTAAATCATATATATAGGCCGCCGATACACCCGTTTGATCTGTTTTTGCGTAGAAGTTAAACTGACCAGCTAAACGACTCTCTACACGTATACCATAATAATCTCCTTCCCGAACCCCAGTAATTGGGTTCGAAAAATTGGCGGTTGCGAAATCTCCTGCCACTAATTGATTAACCAGATTTTCACTCTGCCCGATTAATGTGAAGGTGTCACCATTAAGTCTATACACGGTGATATAGAACGCAGTTAGGCCAATTTTATCAACCGTATAAAGCCTAGCAGCAGAAATCGTGCCGTTTTGGCGAATACGATACTTATGTCCGATATTCAAAATATCAATAGATGAGTGGTTACCAGAATTACCAAAATTTGCTGGCGAACCACTAATAGCTGTATCATAAGGACCGGCAATTACCAAATCAGAATTTGCCGTGTAGCTGGAAGAAGCAAAAGAAGACAACGGAAAAACCGCTAATAACAAAGAAATTGCCAAAAGGAAATAGGAAATTTTTTTAGGTTTTGTAAAATATTTTTTCATGTCATGATATCTTCAACAATCTAGCGTAATTAAATTATAGAACTTACGTTTCGAAAACACAACGTGTTAGTCTTCTCTTACCGCTAATGTCCCCTATAACCCAACGCTATTTTAACCCTAATGTCCCCCCAGCATTTTTGAGTTTGAAGGAAATGGGGATAAGTCCGGAAATGAGGATGTAAGTCCGTTATTTTAACAAAAACTGTGTCCCAATATATTCATACCAAACCTGAAAAAATAATGGACTTATCCCTATTTCTTCTACCAAAAGTAAAATTTAAGAAATTTGTTAATTAGGCGGTAGAAGCCGAAAATCTGTGGTCATGTTATTATGGCGACTAATTAACGGCTAAGTAATAAACTGTATTTATGGAAAAAGAATTATATGACGGAGAATGTTATTCAATGATAGCGCCACTTTCTGTCGGGGATATTGTTCCCGAGGAGGTATCGTTTGCTGCATTACAAAGTGAAAAGGAAATTGCGATGAGTTTTAAGGAACTTCGTGGCAAGTGGGTAGTACTGGTTTTCTATCCTAAAGACTTCACCTTTGTCTGTCCAACCGAGCTAGAAGATTTACAAAAGCACTATGAAACCTTCAAGCAAGCGGGAGTCGAAGTTATTTCAATGTCTACTGATACAGTCGAAGTACATAAAGCTTGGCATGACAATTCTCCAGCTATTGGTACCATAACGTACCCAATGGCAGCCGATCCCGCACATGATATTTCTGAATTGTTTGGAGTTTTGATTAGAGAGGAAGGAATAACCCAGCGGGGCACTTTCATCATTGACCCCAAGGGCACAATTTGTTGTCTTGAAATTAATAATGGTGCAATTGGTCGTTCAGCCATAGAAACTTTACGCAAACTAAAGGCAGCGAAGTATGTTAATGAACATCCTGGCAATGTGTGCCCTGCTAATTGGGAAGAGGGTGATGACACACTCAAACCCAGTCTTGATTTAGTAGGAAAAATTTAACAAACCCAATGGGTGTATACATGCAGACATGTCATATATAACTAACATCATCAAAGTAACTGAAGAGAATACAAATTTTCGCAGTGTTTTATTTACGGGTCAAAAAAGCCAGTTAGTAGTGATGAATATTCCGGCGGGTGGGGAAATTGGAGAGGAAACGCATCCTCATGTGGAGCAAATAATTTTCGTAAAGAGTGGAAGATCCAAAGCAATTTTAGACGGAGAAGAAACAGAAATCAAGGCCGGTGATGTGGTAGTGGTGACCCCGGGAACAAAACACAACATAATCAACACTGGAACAGATTCACTAATGGTTTATACCGTCTATACACCAGCTAATCATATTGACGGAAGAATCCATATCACCAAGGAGGATGCCGATGCCGATCTTGAGGATGAAAAGTTTGGAGAAGGTATTGTTTCTTAGTTGAAGAAATGGAATGGAAATGGGTATGTGAATCCTTTATTTTAACAAAAAGTAGGCCTAATTGAATCTGTGACATGAATAAATTTCAGTACAAATGTTTGAGTTTCATTATTCCAGTACCATTTCCAAATTTGTCCAAAACAGCAAAATTTCAGGCTTTTAGTCGATGGTTATTTTAATTAGTCAAAGATGATGCATCTCCTATTTTAGTGCTATTGATTTACTATAAAATTAAATTATTAATTGTAAGTGTGATTAAAATTATGAATTTTGAAAAGGGTAGTCAGCCACCACAACAAAATGAAAATAATGATCGGAGAGTCTGGTTGCAAACACGGTCGTGATCCAATCATGCTTATGCCATACCCTGGTCAGGAACCAGCCAATTGTGAAGAAAATCTGGCAAAATTAGAACCGTCGGTACTTCATAAATTTTACACGGAGGATGATTACCCCGGTCCGATACTGTCACCTTTCTTTTAGTTAGTTTGAACTAACTTTATCATTTATAAAATCGCACTAGGTGTAGATTAATTGATTTTTTTTAATGAAAATCCTCTATAAAGAACTGACAATTACGGGGTTGGTGGTTGGCTATGGCAGTTTGTAGGGCGTTGCAGGCCATACCCTGTCCACAAATATAAATATCGGCATTATTAAAATCGTAGTCTCTGATATGATTTTGGATATAACCATCGGGGTAGATAGTTTGGTTGGTATCTGACACCACATATTTTACTGTGACGCGGGGATCGGTCGCTATGATGTCAAAATAATCTTTGTGTAGAATTTCTTCAATGGTGCGGTTGCCAGTGGCTAGCGTTAGCGACACCAGTTCAGAGCGACGCATCATATGATCAGCTAGTGATTTGACGACGCCTGCCCCCACGCCAAAACCAAACAGATAGATTTTTTTAGCATGCATCTTATCGGCGGTGTTGAGTCCGAGTGGTCCCATTAGCTTGATAGTTTCTCCAGTAAAGTCTCGTTCCCAGAGGAGCGGTGTTAGTTCACCTTGGAGAGAAAGGCGAATTGAGAGGGTGAAGGTGTTAGTATCAGAATCGCTAGAACTAATTGAAAAAGCGCGCCGAATAGTTTTACCATTATGTTCAAAAAAAGTGTTAACAAAAGCGCCCGCTGTAAAGGGAAAGGGTTCAGATGGTGTAATAGTATATTCTCGGGCAGATGGTGAGAGTTCGCATACTCTAGTAATGGTACCAGCCAGTTGTTTGATAGGGTTCATAAATGTGTGTCTTAAGTGGTTTTAGTTTTGTTAGTGTTTGAAGTAAATAGGTGACCGTGGTTGCGTAGCCAAGCAAGGATGGTAAATAGGGTGACAATTACGACATACCAGATCACCATAGTTTCGTTAAACATGGCAACAACGTAGAGAGCGCTATAGTAGAAGTAGACATAGGACAGGCGTTGAAGACTTTTCCAATTTTTACCGAGTAGGCGCTTGGAGAGATTGTTGGAGGTGATCAAGAGTAACAAGGCTGAAATATCGGCCAGATGAGCAAAAAGTGCCAGCTGATTAAATGACCAATACTCAATGGTGGCTAAGCTACCAATGTATCCGCTAGGGTTAGTAATAACTTTGGCTATGATAAATGACACGATAATTGATGCTGAAAATACTCCAATTCCTTTGCGAAGTATGACGAGTGGTCGTAGCCAAGTTACGCCTTGTAGTACATCAGCTAGCGGTCTGATAAGCATTACTAAAAAGAGGGCGAAGTGGGCTGCACCATACAACCAAAGATACATGGTGTCGGAAAACCACTGCGGGTTTAAGGCCACGGCACTTGGAAGGGTGGCTAGCATCAGTATTGATACAGCTAAAAATATCTCTTGAGTGAATTTAATAAAGGTGAAATAGGTTTTCATATAATGGATATAGTGCTATTTGTTTTTCCAGACTTTAGGCATACAAAGTATTGATAGTGATATAAATGTGGGGGAACTATAGTGATGGCTTCGTTAACACCGCGAGTAAGAAATAATTTTGTTAGAGCTTCGGTGAGTGCTCCATCATTGGCAATGATACTTACGGCAACAATGTCTGTCTTTGGGTTCCGGTGCGTGTGCTCATCTACAATATGGTTTTTAATGCCATCATCAGTTTGCCATTCCCGCGCATAGGTACCACTGGTTGCTAATGATTTATTGGTAATTGCGATTGGTAGCTCTATACCAGTAATGGGATTGTAGAGATGAAAAATGAATGGTTGGTGAAGCTCATCAACTCCACGAGTGGCTAAATCACCGCCGATATTGATAATACAACCAGTGCAGGTGTCATTCATGTCCATGACAATATCGGCAATTTCCGTGGCAAGATACCCTTTGAGAATGCCACCAAAATCAAGTTGCTGATTTTGCTTGAGAGTTACTCGCGATGTTTTTTTGTGAATGTCACATTGGGTATGGTCAGTATTGTATGAAACATAAGGCAAAATATTTTTTAACTGGTTAGTTTTAAGTTGTGAATATGAGTCTGTATACCCAAGCAATTTTACTTGCAATAAAGGATTGAAATTATTTTTAGTCAAAGTCGCCATTTCAAGACTACGTTTTAATACAGTTAAAAATTCTGCACTAACTATACCGGTACCAGCTTGGTTGAGTTGTGAAAGTTCGCTCGTTAGTAGAAAACGTGAAAATCGCAGTTCGTAGTCTTTGATTACAGAAAAGGTCTTGCTAGCCATAGCATCGGCAGTTATCTGATCTCTACAGACGAATGACAGACTAACAGCCGTTCCCATATGACGCTCTTCATATGAATATTCTTTCATGTTCTATTCATGTATACAGTGCTAAAATGAATAATGTATGAAAATACTTGTGGTTGAGGACACTGTTAAATTAGCTAAATATATCAGGCAAATGTTGGAGGAAGAATCTTACGCTGTTGATGTGGTGGGGGACGGCGTCACGGCAGAACGGCGGATTATGAGCGACTCATATGATGTGGTGGTGCTTGATATTATGTTGCCGGAGCAGGATGGGGTTACTACTTGTAAGGCGGTTAGAAAGGCGGGAAATACTACCCCGATTTTGATGCTGACTGCTCGTGGCGAGATTGAGGAGAAAATAATCGGTCTTGATAGTGGGGCAGATGATTACCTTATTAAGCCGTTTGCCATGGAGGAGCTTCTGGCTAGATTGCGGGCGTTGTTGCGCCGACCAGATACTATTGTCCAAGATATGCTCCATGTCCAAGATGTGATACTTTCAGCTCAGACACACGAGGTAACTGTCAATGAAAAACATCTTACTCTGACGCTTAAAGAATACGCAATTCTTGAATATTTAATGCGTCAGGCGGGCACGGTGGTGACGCGCGAGCAACTGATTGACCACTGTTGGGATTTTGCGTATAGTGCCTTTAGTAATATTACTGATGTCTACATTAAACAATTACGCCAGAAATTAGGCGGTACACATGATCAATATATCAAAACCATTCGGGGAGTCGGCTACAGCTTTATTGAAAGATAGGTTTTTTCGAGCGACCATCAAACTAACAGCTTTTTACGTGCTTGGCACCGCGGTTATTCTTTTTATTAGTAGTGCTACGGTGTTGTTGATTTTTGCACCGCCAAAAACTGAATCACCATTTCTCGATATTGATACTTCGGTAGAAGCAGAGCATGATGACTCGAGTCCTTATGAAATACGTGAGCATTTAACGACTGTTGTTGCTTTAGTTGATACCACGGCCTTACTAATCGTGTCTATCTTTTCCTATTATTTTGCCAGACGGACGCTTTTACCAATAAAAAATATGCACGAAACACAGACGCAGTTTATGGGCGATGTGGCTCACGAACTTCGTACTCCACTGTCTGTTTTACAGGCAGGAGCGGACGCATTACTCAAGAAACCGCGTACGATTTTGGAATATGAAGAATTCATTACTGATGTACAGGAGGAGACCAGGCGACTGACCAGATTATCTAATCAATTACTACAACTTCTTAAAACAGAAAATGTGCTGGGGGGTGAGATCAAAAGTGTGGATGTTTCCGGTGTTTGTGAGATTGAGTTAAAACGTTTTAGGCCTTATGCTCAAGAGCGCGGTGTGACGATAGTAGTCAATATTTTGCCGGATATTACGCTTTGTATTGAGCCAGATTGTTTTATCCAAATAATACAAAATCTCATAAAGAATGCTATTGACTATAATAAGCAAGGTGGTGTGGTAACGGTGGCACTAACAGAAAAAGACACAGACGTCATTTTAGATATCGCTGATACGGGGATCGGCATACCATCAGAAAAACAGGCCAAAATATTTGAACGTTTTGTTAAAGGTGACACCGCTCGTACGCAGACTACTAGTAGTGGGGCCGGTCTTGGGCTGTCAATAGTAAAAGCCCTACTTATAAAATTCGGTGGAGAAGTCATCTTGAACAGTACCCCGAATGTCGGTACAAATATCACGATTAGATTTCCTAAATACTATTCATAAAGTATTCATTCTTTTGGGTTATTCTTTTTGATATTAAAGAATAACAACAAAAACTTATGGCGCAATATGTTTGTTTAGAATGTGGTTGGATTTATGATGAAGCGGTCGGTGATAGTGAGCGAGGAATTGCTCCGGGCACCATTTGGGAATCATTACCTGATGATTTCAAATGTCATGATTGTGAGGTTAAAAAAAGCGACACACATTTGTGGCAACGCTTAGGATAATTTTATCTATGAAAAAAGAATTACAAAAGGTTATTTCTGTATTTGCACTAATTGCGTTAGTATCGTTTGGTGGTGCTCAAGTATATGCAAGAGAGCAGGCATATATTATGAAAGTGGAAACTAAGCTGGCCGATAACTTAACCATCAGTGAGACATATCTAGCCATTTATAAAGATGAGCGAATTAAAGCTGAACAATTACAAATTTTGAGCAGTAAACAGGTAGCTGAGATTGCCCAACAACAAGTAGAGCAAGAAGCCGAAGCAGCTCGTCTGGCTAATGAAGCAAAGGCCATGGCTACCGCACAAACCGATGCCGAAAGAAAAGCGGCGACCGCTTCCGCTGAAGCAGCCCGGGTAGCTGCAGCCAAAAATGCCCAAGCCCAAGCCGTGATTGCTCAGCAAAAAGCTGCCCAAGACAAAGCCGATCAACTCGCACAAATGCAAGCACAGCAACGCGCCAATGAATTAGCTGCCGCCAAAAAAAGCAGTCGTCAGTCACGGGCTAGTTAGTCACCGCAAAAAGAGTACTGGGGTAATAAAACTCTAAAATCCGGGCTGGTTGCAGACCAGAACATGCCGTGCAAGAACAGAGTAGTAGACCAAAGAAGACCTAATTACAACACACAAATACGGGAAATAACGGACTGACTTAATATCCTGTTGGACATGGGGCAAATTCGCAATTTGGGCCAGTGCGACCGATCGCCGAACCATCTGGGCAAAGTTTCGCCTCCTTAGTGCAGGCGACCGGCTTAGATTCTTTGGTGATGGTAATAGTCGCAGTAGTTTCGGTCGCGTCATTTAGGGAAAAAACATATCCACCTTGGGTAATGCTTGTTTTGGCTGTAGTTCCTAGTCGAATCTCCTCCGCCACGCCTATAGTTCCATCTTTCACATACAAAAACGGCGAAAGTTCACCCGCCCAGATACATACAACACCTTCCTTACAACGGGAATCGTTTACCTCTACGAGTGTCACATTCAAGCCATCATCGAAACTAACCTGACTGCCAAGCTGAAGCGTAAATGGAATCCCGAAAGATACTTCTGGAGAAGAAATTATTCTTACAAACATACGTCCGTCTGGCGTTCGACACTGTTCGGGATAGCTTTCCATGATCGGATAGCCCGCAGTCGTGCATTCCTCAAAATTGGCTATCAAACTAATTTTCTGCTGGTTCATTATCAAGTACCCGCCAGTGAATGTAGCTAAAATAAACACCCCGACAATTGTCCAGATACTTATAAATACATATTTATTCATATGCACATCTTAACATAATATTATTATCCTCGTTTTAGTAGTAAATTAAAAACAGGGTCAGCCACCATTGTTTGCTACAGATATTAGTTGTATAAGTCGTGGTCACCAATCGCCACCAGTACCACTTCCTCATCACTAAGTGGATAAATCAAGACTCTAAAATTAATTACAATACCCAATTAATAGTTTAAGTACTAAAAATTTTTCACTCACTTTCACATGGATAGATCAAACACATTTGTGATACGGCTCAAAAGAGATGTATACTAGGAAAGTGAAAATGCGTAAATTATGGACAGTAGCAATAACTTTTTTATTTTCCATCCTAGTTTTGGTTGGTCTTTTTGTGGCCGTTACCAGAACCGATTTTTTTGATGCTCTCCCTAGTAAAGATACACCGTCGGCCACAGCTTTATATTTAGATAAAAACCAACCACTCCAAGTTCGGGTGGCTGATCTTTTATCGTATATGACCTTGGAAGAAAAAATCGGACAGATGGCCTTGGTGGAACAAAATAAGTTATGGGCACTTGAGGATGTCAGTAAATATAAACTCGGGGCACTTTTAAGTGGGTCGGGCTCAAAGCCAGAGGAGAATACTCTGGCTGGTTGGAAAAAGATGATTGATACATACCAAGAGCAAGCAGGAACAACGCGACTTGGAATACCTCTCCTCTATGGGTCTGATGCCATTCACGGGCATGCTCATGTACCAGGAATGACTGTTTTTCCACACATGATTGGACTGGGAGCAACCAATAATCCGGAATTGGTGCGGGAGGTGGCGAAGGCCACGGCTCAAGATATGTTTAGTACGGGGGTTAACTGGAGTTTTTCTCCCAATCTCGATTTACCTCAAGATATTCGTTGGGGTAGAACCTACGAAGCTTTCTCTGATGATCCAAAATTGGTTTCCAAACTGGGGGTAGCATATTTAGAAGGAATGCAAGAGGGAGTTGATGGAGATGATAAGGGGGTGTTTGTGCTCGCTAACCCCAAACATTATCTTGGTCTTGGTGGTATGAGATGGAATACCTCTGTGAGTGAATATTCTAAAATAGATCAAGGAGTTACCCCAGCCGATGAGGAGGTTCTCCGGGAAGTTTATTTACCACCATTTGCTGAGGCAGTCGGGGCGGGGGCTTTAAGTGTGATGGTGGGGCTCAATACTTGGGGAGACAAAAAGATGGTGTTGCAGAAAGAATTACTGACCGATGTATTGAAAGGGGAATTAGGATTCAAAGGATTTTTAGTGTCTGATTGGTATGGAGTGCATGAAGGTAGAAAAAACAAATTTTTAGCCACAGTGCAAGCCGTGAACGCTGGAGTTGATATGGTCATGTTGCCGTTTGACTATCAGGCCTTTGTGCGCGACCTTAAGTGGGCAAACCGACTCGGTTTAGTCAGAGATGAGCGTATAGATGATGCTGTCGGAAGGATTCTTTATGCTAAGTTTGCTCTTGGGCTCTTTGACACAAAAACAGACATGACCGGGTTTGTAGATGTAAAAACCACCTTACATCAGTCATTGGCGCGTGAGGCAGTGGTGCAGTCTTTGGTGTTACTCAAGAATGAAGATGAAGTTCTACCACTAACAGCCAAGGTACAACACATCCGAGTGGCCGGTGGCTCCGCTGACAATATTGGCAAGCAGATGGGAGCGTGGACTATAGAATGGCAGGGTGTCGATGGAAATTGGCCAGTTGGCGCCACCTCTATTTTGGCTGGAATTAAAGTGCGGTCTGGTCAAGAGACTCGGGTTGAATATAACCGTCTAGGTATTTTTCCCGATAAAAAGAAAGCTGACGTTGGTATCGCAATTGTAGGAGAAAAGCCCTATGCCGAAGGTTGGGGAGATAGGGAATATCCCATTCTTTACGAGGAAGATTTGCGCGCGATTAAAAACCTGCAAGCCAACAGTGAGAGGGTGGTGGTAGTGATGGTGTCGGGTCGTCCATTGTTAATTAAAAATGAGATGGCTTCTTTTGACGCTTTGGTGATGGCGTGGTTGCCCGGTAGTGAGGGAGCTGGAGTGGCTGATGCGCTGTTTGGGGATAAACCTTTTAGTGGTACCTTACCACTGCCGTGGCCAAGCCATGCTGAACAACTGCCGATTACCACAAAAGGGGAAACCGCTGATGGCACGCCAGTACTTTTCCCACGCTATTTTGGATTGAAGAGGTAGCAATTAGGATCCGATGCCAATTAATGTTGCATTATTCTTTCTCATAAAGATACACATTGTCGACATCCATCACCGTCATATAAAGGAACTACCCGAAATCAAAATAAACTGAAGTTGGGATCGAAACATTTCGTCAATGGACTTTGAGCCACCCGCAATGCCTTTTCGTCCCAGCTCCAGTTCTTCTGCGAACAACTCCTTTATTGGGTAAAGCTTCGAGCTTCCTTAACCAATATGACAGGGAATCGTTGTGGAATTGGGTAGTTAATCAATAATCCAAACATACTATGAAATCAAACATAGGTACTCCTGTGTCTGTCGGTATCGATGTTGCGAAAGCGACTTTGAGTGTCTCTATTTGCGACCATGACGGCCATGAACAGGCACTTGCGATTCGCAACACCGATACAGACATCACCACTAAAGTGTTGCCGTATCTTCGTCACTACTCGGGCAAAGTAGTAATGGAATCAACCGGACATTATCATTGGACGCCGGCTTTGGTGCTACGAGAAGCAGGGATTGATATTCGTATCGTCAACCCTCTTCTCGCTAAACAGTATACCTCAGGAACCATCCGCAAAGTCAAGACTGATCCCGCTGATGCTAGAGGTTTAGCGAGAATGGCTGCTGTCTGTGATAACCTTCCAGAGACCTTCACTGTTTCCCGAGCTAGGTTAATAATACGCAAGAAATTAGCCACTATTAGCACTATGGGACGTCACCTGCAAGCACTGAAAGCTAACCTGGCTTCACTGCGTGAAGGACAGGTTTTGTTAGATGAAGTTGATACTCCGGTGGTAGCAGAATTGGCAGAGTCTATCAGACAACTTGGTATCTCTCTTAAACATCTAGAAGTGGAGTGTGTCCAGTTAACGGAAAGTGACGAGGCTTCTCTAGAGATAATGAAACGATTAGAAACTATTCCGGGAGTCTCTTTGTTCTGTGCCACTTTGGCTACTAATTGGTTTGATATCAACACTGCTACTTCAGCCAAAAGCTTCATTGGGTATGCTGGTTTAGATATCTCTTCCAGAAAGAGTGGTACCTGGAAAGGACACTGCCGTTTAACTAAACGTGGTAACCCCTTCTTAAGGAAACGACTGTATTCAGCTGCTTGGGGAGCAGTGATGAACTATCCTGAGTATCGAGCCTACTACGATAAACTAAAGGCCGGTGGTCGTGGTCATAAAGAAGCTGTTGTGATTATTGCTCGGAAATTAGTACGGACGAT
>MFMT01000013.1:0-2122 GCA_001783565.1 Candidatus Kaiserbacteria bacterium RIFOXYD1_FULL_42_15
GTTCAATACTTCTTCGTTCACAATACTCTAAATGTTTCATTGCTTTGTATTTTAGAGTGTTCGGATTCAAAGGTGAACTCGCATTCAATCGTGTCACCAGAAACGACCAACATTCCAGAGAGAATGTGGTCAATAAGGAGAAGGATAGTGAAAAAAATTTTGATTGCAGTATGGACCACCGTAAAACAGTGGTCAGACGGTGTCGATGATTGGGAAGAACAATCGGTTTCCCACGTAGTATTACTTCTGTTTGGCACATTGGCATTAATTATAGTCATCAGCGAAATCGCTTTGGCGATTATTTATGGCTGAAAGATGCTGGTTGTGGCCCGCAAATCCGTGCGGGCCTTTTCTATATATCCCAACTCATCTTTGCAAGCCGTAACGCGGCAATACACGTCGTCGTCCCGTCCGTCCTTGCGAACCGCAGTGTGAGAAGCGAATATTTGGAGCTTCGCAAGACCTTGCCAGCTCTTTTGTAAAAAGAGCGACAAGGTGTACAGTCCCTGTTAAGGGAAAGCGTGGCAATCCACGTCGACCGTTTTCGTCGTCACCGTCGTGTCCGTCTTTGCGAGCCATAGCGCGGCAATCCACACCGTCTGTTGCGTCTTCATGGATTGCCACGTCATTCCGCTTTCGCTCCATTCCTCGCAATGACTGATGGTGGTAGTCCTTGTCCATACTCCTATTTGAAGCAGTTCAAACTTTTCAGCTCGCGCGAAAACTAAGATCAAAAGTCCCACCCTGTGTGCGCGCTCTAGGGTTTGAACCTAGGACCTTTCGAGTATCAGTCGAATGCTCTACCAACTGAGCTAAGCGCGCACACAGGGTGGGACAATGAATGTGTTCGCTACTATACCAAATAAATTGTGAAAATGTAAGGGGTGGCTAAGTAGCTGATTAATTTGGAAATTGAATATTTAAAACATCCTGTTTAACGTTGGCTTCAAGTTTTGCTGACCTAATCTCTAAATCAGAAGTTGTCTTTTTTAATTCCAGGGTAATACTATAAATGAATAATGAAAATAAAAAAACTGTTATCCATGCTAGGTAAGGAAAAATTCGCTGTTTTTCAAGGGAAAATTTTGACATAACCAAAGTATAGCAAAAGTGCTGGCATTAAATCATTATTTTGCATATTATATGGGGATGAATTTTCCAGATTATTTTAAGGGTAAGCGAGTGACCGTGATGGGACTGGGACTCTTAGGGCGTGGCGTGGGGGATGCTGCTTATATTGCAGAAGCTGGTGCGGCTGAAGTGATTGTCACCGACCTAAAAACTGCTGCTGAATTAGAATCATCAATAGTACAATTGCAATCATATTCAAATATTAAATTTGTTCTGGGTGAACATTGCTACGAAGATTTTAGAAATCGTGATCTTATTTTAGTGGCGGCCGGTGTACCACTTGATTCTCCTTTTTTGGCCACCGCCCGTGAAGTGGGAACACCTCTCAAACAAAGTGCTGCCCTTTTGGCTGAACTGTCAAAAATTCCCATCATTGGTGTAACTGGCACCAGGGGCAAAAGCACGGTCACTCACATGATTCATCACATTCTGTCATTCATAACCGGCGAGCCAATTCTGCTGGGTGGAAATGTCCGTGGTGTTTCTAATTTGCAACTCTTGAAAGAAGTGAAAGAAGATTCGTTATGTGTGATGGAGCTGGACTCCTGGCAACTACAGGGATTTGGTTGGGCTGGTATCTCACCCCATGTCGCCGTTTTCACCAACTTCATGGAAGATCATCTCAATTACTACAGCAACGCCGTAAAACCTAGGACATCGGATGTCCTAGGTGGGCAGGTTAAATCAGTAGAAGAGAAAGCTATGGAATTGTATTTTATTGACAAGGCACAAATCTTCCTTCATCAAGAAGACAGTGACACACTCGTTACCACCCCCGCAGTATTTGAATGGATTAAAAAGGTTCTGCCGAAAGAAACTATCGGCCAAGAGCTAGTCCTGACCGACATCTCTGTCTTGCCTGAAGATATGCTCCTCTCTATGCCAGGTGAGCACAATCGCCTCAACGCTGCTTTAGCGACCGAGGTCTTGCGCGCGGTGGGGATGACGGATGAGGAAATATTTGAAGGGCTGGCTACTTTTCCGGGGGTGG
>MFMT01000013.1:2184-13705 GCA_001783565.1 Candidatus Kaiserbacteria bacterium RIFOXYD1_FULL_42_15
GCCACCACTCCCCAAGCAACCACTGTTGCCCTAGAGTCACTTGATGTAGAAAATAAAAATATTATTTTGATTGCCGGTGGTACTGATAAAAATTTGGCTGTGACCGATTTGGCTTACGCAATTACAGCGCACTGCAAAAATGTTTTCTTGATTCCCGGCTCGGGTACCGACAATCTGTTGGGATATCTTGATGGGGGAGATATGGGAGTGTCAATAATGGGAGATTTGGAGGGTGCCTTCGCCGAAGCAGCACGTATTGCGACCGCCGGTGATATCATATTATTCTCTCCTGCCTTTGCCAGCTTCGGCCAATACAAAAATGAATACGAACGCAATGATGAGTTTATGGGATTGGTTGATGAGTTGGTTGATGCTAATCTTGAATAAAATATGGAAAATTTTTTAAATCAAAGTGTTGAATCTCCTACGCATATTTCAGTCGCTGCTTTTTTGCGCAATGAAACTGGACAGATATTAACGCACTGGTTTAAAAAGGAAGATCTTCCGAATGAATCAGAACTTAAGGGTGACTTATATATCGTGATGCGTGAAAGCCTACATCTAAATGAACCTTTAGAGGAGGCAGTTGCCAGAGGACTAATGGAGGAATATGGAGCCCAGGGCAAGGTTGTAGATTTTTTAGGTACAATAGTTAGTCATTTTCCAAGTTCAGATGATTCGACTGTCATAATCGAAAAAACGGTACTATATTTTCTAGTTGATTTTATTTCAATTGATGAATCTAAACGTGAAGCAGGCGCTGTAGAATCACGAAGTAAATTATTGTGGCTAACTCCTGCAGATTTATTAGAGAAAAATCTAACACAAGCAAGCCGTTATTCACGAACTGATATCGATGATTCTGCGATTATTTTTAAATACATTGAGCGCCATGAAAAAAGACTTTGATGTTTGGAATACTCAGAAAAAAATAACCCAAAACGAATCGGGGCGGTTTTATTCCGTGCGAGAGATTTGGTGGTGTAAGTTAGGGGTTAATATTGGTTCTGAGCAGGACGGCAAGGGGGATAACTTTTTAAGACCATGCATTATTGTCCGCGGTTTTGGTGCTGATACGTGTTTGGTATTACCGCTCACTACTTCGTCTAAAAATCATTTTTTACGTGTACCTGTTGGATTGGTTGATGGGAAAGAGGCTCGAGCAAACTTGTCCCAACTTCGATTAATTGATACGAGACGATTGGTTGAGAAAATTGGTTTTCTAGAAAAAGAAAAGTTTGAAATATTAATAAAACGCATCAGAGAATTATTCTGACACGTTTTATAACTTTCTCCTCCCCGTAAGGGAAGGTAAGGGCGAACCCAAACTATGCTAACATTATATTCGTTAAAAATTGATATGTCAAACTATATACCTGGGGGAGCTAACAAAATTCACTTTATTGGTATTGGAGGCATTGGGATGTCGGCGCTGGCGCGGTTTTTTCTGCATGAGGGTAAGACGGTGTCGGGAAGTGATCGCGCCACGTCCGCCATTACTGAGGCGCTGGTAGCGGAAGGCGTACGGTTTTTCCCTACCCAAAGTGCTGAAAATCTAAGTAAGGGGTTAAACCCCTTACTTCCTGATATAGTGGTGTATACGGAGGCGATGGCGCATAATCATCCCGAGATAGCGGCAGCGCGATTACTTGGAGTGCCGATGATGAATTATTTTGATGCCTTAGCGCTGGTGGCCAACGAATACTACCTAATTGCGGTAGCGGGGACACATGGCAAGTCTACCACTACCGCCATGCTGATTGATATTTTAGAAGAAGCTGGTTATGATCCTACCGCTATCGTGGGGGCGATACGAGCCAAGACTAAAAGCAATTTCCGGGCGGGAAAAAGCAAGTATGCTATCGTCGAGGCCTGCGAATACAAACGCGATTTTATGAGCTTGCGCCCAGATGTACTCGTTATTACCAATATAGAATTTGAACACGTTGATTACTACAAGGATTTAGCGGATGTCCAAAGCGGCTTTGCCGAATTGGCCAGTTATGTACCAAAAGAAGGAGCAATAATTACTCAAACTGCCGATAAAAATATCGCCCCAATCCTAGCCGAACTAACCAAGACAAATGACGGTCATCGGATGACCGTTATTGACTACAAATCGTCACTTGATTTGCTGTTGCCTCTACACCAACCGGGAATTCATAATCGCTTAAACGCGGCGGCTGCCACAGCCGCCGCCACCTTCCTCGGCATCGAACAAGACGTGATTAATACTGCTTTGGAAAATTTCGCTGGCACCGAACGTCGCTTTGAATATAAAGGAGACATTATTCCTGTGGCGGGCGGGCGGGTACCAGTCTATGATGATTATGCTCATCATCCCACCGAGATTAGAGCTACTATCGCCGGCGTGCGAGAAAAATATCCAGATAAAAAACTCACGGTAGTTTTCCAATCCCATACCTACACCAGAACCCACGAATTATTTAATGATTTTGTGACTGAATTAACCAAAGCGGATAGAGTAATTATGTTGCCAATTTATGGTGCTAGGGAAGAGAATATCAGTGGAGTGACTAGTGAACAATTAGTAGCAGCAATTGGAAAAAAGGGAACAGAGGCGAAGTTTTTCGAGACACCAGAGGCCAGCGCAGAGTTTATTAAAGAGTCTGTCGGTCTTGATGAAGTGGTGGTGGTAATGGGGGCTGGTCCGGTGACGGAGGTGGCTAAACTATTGACAGAATAGGTATTTTGTAGTTTTCTATACAGTAGAAACCACGGAGTCCTTAGTGGTAAAAATGGAGGTGTCTATGAAAAAGAGAGGCGCAAAGTTTTGGTATCGGTACATCCGCCGCCTTATTTACAGAATCCTAGTTGCGATCGGCCAGTACGAGGTCGATCGGAATGTGATGCGGGACCCGGCCACTCCCAGACGTTGGTCTGGCGAGTGATGACGAGAGGATAGACGGGCAGGCGCAAGCAAAGCCCGTCTATTTTTTATATTGACAGAATAATTAAAATGGTGTATAATAGCAAAAGACTCGTTATTAACTTTTTGTATGGAGGTAGGAAGAGATGGGTATTCCCCAGGCGCTTATTCTGGCGTGCGATCTTACGCCAGACGGAACCAATCTTGGTCAGAAGACCATTGCACGGCTGGAGCGCGGTCTTCGGCATGCACAAGAAACCGGCGAACGACTAATTGTCGCCGCCTCATGGTCACCTCGTCATCCTCAACAGCCGTCAGCAATGGCTGAAATGATGGCATCGTGGCTGAAAGAGCACGGCTACACCGACACTGTTGTTCGTCAGGCAACGCGGTTCAATACGCGTGGCGAGCTTGACGTCGTACCTGATGTCGATTCCATCATAAGTGACCCGCTTCATCTGAAGCGAGTACGAATCATGATTCGTCAAATGTACGGTCGGAGAAAGGCACGTGACGTGAACTACGTGCCCACCACCGAAACGTCGATGACAGCGAAGGGACGGCTGCTCGAGCCATTCAAGTGCGCCTTTCTCTATATGCCGTTATGGTTTCAAGATGGGGTAATCTATCTACTTCATCACTCGCCACTCCGGCGAATCAACTTGTCGTATTAAGTGCGACAAAAGGCCCGAGGCACTTCACGCGTGCCTCGGCCTTTTCTTTTTATGGACAAAGTGCTAACGTAGCTAGTACATGATATATTCTGCTACTGGTACCCTCTCCATTGTTGCCACTCCTATCGGTAATATGGAAGACATTACCCTGCGCGCCATTCGTATATTGGGCGAGGCCGACTATGTGTTGTGCGAAGATACTCGCACTACCGGTAACCTATTAAAACATCATGGCATTATTGCCAAACTGAAACGCTATGATGCTCATGTTAGTGTATCAACTCATTTAACTATCATTAATGATATAAAAAGTGGTCAGTCCGTGGCCATGGTGTCGGACGCGGGCACTCCAGGAGTAAGTGACCCGGGAGTATTGTTAATTCAGCAAGCGCGCAAAGAAGGTTTGCGGATTGATGCTATTCCCGGCCCGTCAGCTGTTACTACTGCTATTTCAATAGCGGGTATTGCTGGTAACCAATTCAGTTTTTTGGGCTTTGTCCCGAGTAAGAAAGGACGCGAGACATTTTTTAAAACACTGATTAATTTTTCACACCCAGTAGTTTTTTTTGAATCTACTCACCGCATCATGAAGACCTTGGCATCACTAGAAAAAATATGTGCAGAGGATAGTACGGTCAACTGGACTATTTACGTCGGTCGTGAGCTGACAAAAATGCATGAAGAAATGCTGGTTGGTACACCGGCCGAGGTATTAGTCATACTCGAGCAGACGCCGGTCAAGCAAAAAGGGGAGTTTGTGATTATTCTTTCTCGGGATTAAATGTGGAATATTAATAATTAGGAAGGGTATAAGACGTGGATTGCCACGTCACTCACTCCGCTATTGCTCTGTTCACTCCCCGCAAAGACGACGATGTTGGGTATGGTTTCTTCCTCGTAAAGACGCGTGGACATACTCCTTACAAAGACGCGGTCATTAGTCGCTTTGCGCTTGTTATTTTAATCAACAGTTTTGTCACCACAATAGTTTGCGGTATACTACTTTTATTAAAAATTTCAGTATTTAATAATTTTTTCCATTTATTATTTTTCATTATGACAAAAGGCACCTTTGTATTTTTTATTGGAATCCTACTAATAATATTGCCTTATTTAGGTATCCCTATGGATTGGAAGGAATATTTTTATATAGGCATTGGGGCGTTGCTTTTGGTGATTGGTTATAAGCTTCGTCGAGCTCAGTATCTAGTTGAAATAGATCGTGGTAACGGCGAGCGTGGCGGAGAGACATTTATTGAAACTACCAAAAACTTATTTCCCAACCAGTAGGGGTATACGCTTGTTATTATCCCCTCATCTTCGCTCGCAGCTAAAGGCGGGTACAAACCAGCTCAACTAGTCTTGCAAAGTGCAAGAATTTTTATTAAGGATAAAAAATTCTATGTATGAAAAATATAGTCGCTACGCTTATTATTTTACACAATATTGAATCACTTTTTCACACCTGCGGGCTCTCTCCTCGCGAAGACGACGACCTACCGTCTTATAAAGGAATCACTCAGAACAATGTTTGGCAATGTATATAAACTATCTTAGTTTGCCAGCAAAGACTGATACAATACTAATATGTACAACGAAGAGCTAGGCGCTCGGCGCTTTTATGCCGTTAACGATTCTGAAGACACACCCACAATTATTCGTGGTTCGCTAATTCCTGACGGAAAATATTTATTTACTCCTCGGGCTTATATTGAGTCTGTTGGTGACACTATTACCATTCACCGACTTCTCACAGCCAAACCAGTTCGCATAGCTTTATCGTTGTTACTTATAGCCGTTGCTTCATTTGGTTCTTTATCTTTTATTAATAATAATGGGCAGAGATTGCTCGCGTCATCAATTGGCGGTGGTACCAACGTGCCGGTAATAGTTGAAAACCCGTACACTCATGATCAGACCCCGCTCAATTATGGAGTACAAGTGGCCATGTCTCAGCCAAATTTCTTTACTGAAACCCGCGAAAGCTTTATTGATGCTGGAAAAACTTTTATTGAAGCAGACCTGACTACCATGCAGTTGCGATTTTTCAAAGACGGTGTTCTTAATGAACAGGTGACAATTCTTTCCAAAGGAAAAGAAGGTTCATGGTGGGAGACACCAGCTGGCCTTTACCAAATAAAATCAAAAGAAAAAAATCATTTTTCAACTTTTGGTCATGTCTATCAACCATGGAGTATGGCCTTTCAAGGAAACTTCTTCATTCACGGTTGGCCATATTATCCCGATGGTACTCCTGTTGAGGAGGGATATTCCGGTGGTTGTGTCCGTCTTTCAAATGAAGACGCAGAAAAAATATATAATTTAGCATCAGTCAACACCCCGGTTCTAGTATATGAACAAGCTCAAACCGCTGACACCTTTGTCTATGAGCCAAAAATCCCAGACTTGGAAACCCCACATTACTTAATTGCTGATATTGAAAGCAATACCGTATTGGCCGGTAGCGACCTAGATAGTGAGGCGCCGATTGCCTCGTTGGTCAAACTGATGACTGCACTCGTGGCGGCCGATTATATCAATCTTGATAAAAATGTTTCAGCTAGCCACCCCACTTTTGTTCAATCTTTGATACCGCGATTGCAGGGCATGAACACCGTTTCCATGTATAGCTTGATGCAGTTGTTATTGGTGGAATCTTCCAACGAGGCGGCAGAAGTCATTGCCTCGCAAACTGGCCGTGAGCAATTCATTAAATATATGAATGAAAAAGCCGTCGCTCTCGGGCTTGACCACACCACTTTTGCTGATCCATCCGGACTTAGTGCCGACAATGTTTCGACAGTGGGGGATTTGCTTCGACTTGTTCAATATATTTATAATAATAGACGGTTTATTATTGATCTTACAGACAATCAAAATCTGCCCACTGCTTACATCAGTGGCCAATTTGGCGAGCTGGAGAATTTCAACAAAATAAAAGATTTAGATAATTTTATTGGAGGTAAGGTAGGTGAGACAGAGGCAGCTGGCCAGACATCCATTTCATTACACAAAATTACCGTCAAAGGACAAAATAGAATTTTGGCCATTATTCTTCTGGGATCTAAGCAACGCAACGCCGATGTGAACGAATTACTTTCCTATGCGCAAGCGCGCTTTGCATATTAAGTCACTAATTATTTTTGTCGTCTTGGCGAATTTTCAAATATTGTCTTTGCGAGTCACAACGAAGCAATCCACGTCATTCAACTCTGGATCGCCACGTATCACTCGCCCTACTCGTGATGCTCGCGAAGACGAAAACGGCCCACCACCGTCTTTGCGAGCCACAGCGCGGCAATCCACATGGTCGCCACTCTAGATTGCCTGCCTGCCGGCAGGCAGGCCACGTCATTCCGCCATCGCTCCATTCTTCGCAATGACGAAGACGTCGCCATGACTCACAAAGACAAAAACACCGTTAACTTCATTTGAGATGGATTGGTTGTTTGCTATACTAAATACGATATGGATTTTGATCCTGAAAAAATAACTTTTTTTGCCAAGACTGACGCCCGTGGTCAGGATGTCAAATTTGGCATTAAGGCCAAAGACAGACAGCGTCACATGTACGTTATCGGAAAGACCGGCATGGGTAAATCAACGTTGCTCGAAAACATGGCTGTGCAGGATATCCAAAATGGCGAAGGGATGGCCTTTATTGACCCACACGGCTCGGCGGCTGAAACACTTCTCGATTATGTTCCCGAGCACCGCGTTAATGATGTCGTTTATTTTGCACCGTTTGATTTGGAAAATCCGATTTCTTTTAACGTGATGGAGGATGTTGGTCCCGACAAAAGACATCTAGTGGTGTCAGGTCTGATGTCTACCTTCAAGAAAATTTGGGTAGACGCGTGGAGTGCTCGAATGGAATACATCCTCACTAATGCACTCTTGGTATTGATAGAATATCCAGACACCACTCTACTTTCAGTTAACAGACTTTTTAGTGACAAAGCATATCGAAAGCAGGTAGTTGAATATTGTACCGATCCGGCAGTAAAATCTTTTTGGGTGGATGAGTTTGCTAATTACACTGAGCGCTTTGCAGCTGAGGCACTGCCAGCTATTCAAAATAAAGTTGGTCAGTTCACGGGTAATCCACTTATTCGCAACATCATTGGACAACCTCATTCTAGTTTCGATTTTCGTAAATGCATGGATGAGAAAAAGATTGTAATTATGAACCTCTCAAAAGGATTGATAGGGGAGACTAACGCTAATTTACTTGGATCAATGCTTACTACTCGTATCTACCTCGCGGCTATGAGCCGAGCAGATTTATCGGTAGCTGAAATGAAAAAGAAACCGAACTTTTATTTTTATGTAGATGAATTTCAATCCTTCGCTAATGCCACCTTCGCTAATATTCTCTCTGAAGCGCGCAAATATCACCTAAATCTCATCATTGCTCACCAATACATTGAACAAATGGAAGAGGAAGTGCGAGATGCGGTTTTTGGTAACGTCGGTACTACTATTACTTTTCGAGTTGGGCCATTTGATGCTGAGGTACTGGAAACAGTTTTCACTCCCCGCTTTTTAGCGCCAGATTTGGTTAATCTTGGCTTCGCGCAAATCTATCTGACCTTGATGATTGACGGTATTGGTTCGCAACCATTTTCAGCTGTGACCTTGCCACCGATTGAGCCACCACGAATTTCTTGCAAAAATATGGTAATTGCCGCCAGTCGTCGTAACTACACCAAACCACGGGGTGTCGTGGAAAAGGTAGTTACTGCTCTCCACGCCACGGCTGTCCCGGAACAAAAGACGAGCCGAACTAATGGTAATAACGGCACTAACGGTAACAACGGTGCGAATTCAACCAATCATAACAATGGTTCACAAAATAAAAACGGTAGGCATGACCACAAAGAACACCTCCCCGCACCAAAACCAACTGTTTCCCAAACATCAGTGGTTGCACCAGTTGATACTGTCACAAACTATGTCGCGGTGACAGACGATACTGTAGCTAAAGTTGTAGAAGACATCAGTAGAACTATCAAATCATCCCCCAATAATACCAGTAGAGAAAATAGAGCTTCCCACCATTCGGACAAAGAATCAGTCACCCAAACTACTTCATTTTCATCTCGATCACCTCGACCGGTTGAAAAGAGTAGTGAAGATCTACGTAGTATTTTGACAAAAATTGCGAGCCAAAATAAACCGGTTTCGGATGACAAACCTGCAACGGGTAAGTCCGGTGTCACTGCCAACCCAACCGCACTTCGTTCAGCGTTAGCAGCAGCTCTGGAGACTGTTCCAACCTCTACCGAGGTAAAAACATCGGACGAGCATCTAAATATCACTAACCTCAAAACATCTGTCGATATTTCAGCCACACAAATGCCAGAGACAAATATCAAAAAAAGTCATCGTGATGAGATAGAACAACTGGCCGCCGAAACAGAAGTCACTTTTGCTCAGCTAGAATCTACTGCAGTCGAAAGACCCAAAGCAGATGCCCCAGACCCAAAGCAGATAACTAAAATCTTAAAGGACACCGGACACGCGCGGTCACCCTTCAAATAAATAGTTATGCGTTTGGCTCTACTGTGTTCACTTTCAATATTTGCATTTTTGCCGGCACAGGTCTCGGCCTCGATTGAAATTTCAGAAATTGCTTGGATGGGTACCACTGTTTCAACTGATGATGAATGGATTGAGTTATACAATAATGGTTCTGATGAAATTGTCGATGGTTGGACTTTGACCGATGGATTGAAATTGAATATCCTTCTAACTGGAACAATTCCAGGACAGTCATATGTTGTTCTGGAACGGACTAGTGATGAATCAGCACCAGGTATGGCGTTTTTTATTTATACCGGCGCCCTCGTAAATTCGGGTGCTACCGTCACACTAACCCGTAGTGACGGTAATACAGAAAATGAAGTCGCAGGTGGTGAAAATTGGCAAAATATTGGTGGCGACAATACTACCAAAGATACTGCTCAACGAACAAATAATGGTTGGATAACAGCACCGGGAACTCCAGGTCGAGCTAACGCCACCGTTGCTTCACCAACAATAACGACAGACACCTCCTCACCATCTCCGAGTTCAAAAACATCCAAACCATCAGTAAAAACAGAAACACCCAAACCAGTGGTTAAAGATTCTCTTCAATTGTCTTTAATTGTTCCCAGTACCGCTTATGTCAATCAAACAGTTGGATTTGATGTGACACCTAGTGGTATTGATTCTGCTTTAATTGGTTCGCTAAGATACTATTGGAACTTTGGTGATTTAGATGCCAGTAACCAAAAGAAAACTACTCATATCTATACCTATCCTGGTACTTATGTGGTCACTCTCTATGCCAGTCTTACCCATAAAGATCAGACCGCTAGACGCGAGATTACGGTGCTTCCGGTTATTGCATCACTTTCCAAAAACTCTGTCGGTGATATTCAAATCAATAATGATTCACCTTATGAATTAGATTTATCCAACTACACTCTCCTCGGTAGTACAGAGATAAAATTTCCTCCCCGGACTGTACTTTTATCACGTAGTACCATAACAGTGCCCAAGGCCAGAGTGTCGGGGAATTGGGGTCAAGTGGTGACTCTCAGTGATGCCAAAGGAGTGAAGGTTGCTTCAACCGCTGACACAAAGGAAGTCAGCTTCACTAATGAAACAATCGGCGGTGATTTTTTTGAATCAGATCCAGAATTGCTGTCGGCTACCTTTACAGACAACCCCAATTCCGTCTTTGCAAGTGACAACGAAGCAGTCCACGTCCCCCCGTCACCGTCCGTCTTTGCGAGCGAAGCGCGGCAATCCGCCTCGTCATTATCCCCATTTGGCTTTTCCGGTGCAGAAACTGGCTCAAATGAGGTTATTATCGGAGACCAAAATCAAGTCACGCCTGGGTCAAATTTGGATGAATCAGAGGGATTGGATGAGGTGAGGCCGGAGGAAGTGGGGGTGCCTGCAGGTACCCCCGTCACCACCTACTGGCCATACCTAGCTCTCATTATTCTTATCACCATCGCCACCAGCGCACTTTTTCTCACCAAAAAAGTCGAATAAGTCACCCGTCACCATTCCACCTCACCCATCTCCGTCTGTGCGAGCGCCTTTAGCTGCGAGCGAAGCACAGCAGGCCGCAATCCACACCATCCGTCATCACCACCGTCTTTGCGAGCCACAGCGTGGCAATCCACACCGTTCGTTATTACCCGTGGATCGCCACGTCATTCCGTTGCCACTCCACTCCCTTACAGATAAACGAACGAGTGTCGTAAAAATAAGACGTAACGTAGTGTAGTTTTATTTTTATGACCGAATGAGTGAAATCTGTATGCTAATACAGGGACTGGACACCTTGTCGCTCTTTTTACAAAAGAGCTGGCAAGGTCTTGCGAAAGCGTCTCACGCTTTCTCACTCGCGAAGACGACGGTTTGTGGGCGAGGTATCCGCCACCTTTGCGAACGGAGTGAAGCAATCCACGTCGTTGTCGTTCATGGATTGCCTGCCTGCGCAGGCAGGCCACGTCATTCCGCTTTCGCTCCATTCCTCGAAGATGATGACCCTCTCTCGACATCTCTGTCTTTGCGAGCCCTCGCGAAGCAATACAGAATCAATTAACCTGGTGTAAGACAGCCCCATAGATTTTAAATAAAAACTGTTGTATAATATAAGAATGAAAAAGTATACGGTATACATTGAGCAAGATGAAGATGGTGTATTCGTTGGGTCTGTGCCAAATATCCCAGGTTGTTATTCTCAAGGCAACACTATTGATGAACTGATGCAAAATATGCATGAGGTGATTACCTTAGCAGTTCGCAACACTGACATCGATGTCGCCACAGGGAATTTTGTCGGTATCCAGACAATGGCTGTATCAGTGTAGATTAGATATTAGCGCCAGCCCTAACCACCGCCTTCAGGCGGTGACTGAACACAAGGTTCCACCGGTGTATTAAAATAATC